>NZ_JAWJTF010000145.1:0-19773 GCF_048836525.1 Nostoc sp. CALU 546 | reverse complement strand
TTTAGGTCTACTGACAGTATGAAATGGATCGCCTGTGTGAAATGGTGAAGCGCTACCGCAAAAAAAGTGCTATCGAGATTAGAGAAGCAGTGATTCAGGATTGGCGGCGGCATCTGGGCGTGCAAAAGATGTTTGATGATATCACTTTACTAGTGCTGAAACAAAAGTAAGTAAAGAGAATATGCAGGAAGCTAGTAGTCTGCCAAGCCAACTTTGCTAGGTTAGATTCGGATATAAACGCTGCATTTTTCGGCGAGCATCTTTGGTTTGGAAACCCCAATATACGCTGGCTTTTTGCTGATTACGTTTTTTCTCCCAAGCGGCAATTTCAGAAGTTAATGTTTCTGCATTAGGAATACGCCGTTCTAAACATTGGCGAGATAAAACAGATAATTCAATTTCTACTTGATTCAGCCAAGAAGCGTGTTTAGGAGTATAGTGAAACTCTAATTTTTGAATAATTCGACGTGCTTCTTCTGGTGGAAAAACTTCGTATAATGCACTGGGGGTATGAATATTCAGATTATCAACTACCAAACGAATAATATCAGCTTCTTGGTAGCAAACATCTACTAAATTTTTCATCTGAAGAGCAAAATCAGCTTTAGTTCGACGTTCTGTAACTTCGATATGCCGCCAGCCTGCCAAGGGTTGAAAACACGCAAATAAATTTACTGTCCCGTTACGTTTATACTCAAAATCATAACGTTCAGGCTGCTCCGGCTCTGGTGGCAAAGGAAGTCTTACTTCTTCTACTAATTGGTAGGGACGTTCATCAAAGCAGACTACAGGGCGTTTAGGATCATAAGGCTCATTGTATAAATCCAGTACATCTTCCATTCGGAAAACATATTCAGCATTTACTTCAGGAATACACCATTGTTCTCTCAACCAAGGCTTGATTTCATTTTTTTTAAAGTCTGACGTACTGTTTCATCTGAGATTGAATCTATAATACCAACGTTCACTAAATGATCTGCTAATAATTGCATTGTCCAACGTACTCTTCCAACTGGTGGATTAGAACAAGCAGTTGCAATCAAAAATGCTTCTTGTTTTTCATCCAACTTTTTGGGTTTTGGTGGATGAACTTCATCCTTTAAAGCAAAATCTAGCCCTCCAATGACAAATTTTTCTCGTATTCGTTGCACTGTTGCAACATGCGCTCTAACTGTATCAGCGATCGCTTGATCAGTTTCTCCTTCCGAAGCCATCAGAAGAATGTTTGCACGGGTTATGTTTCTTGCTTTATGCTTACCTTTTTTAATTATCGATTGCAGTTGAGAAACTTCATCTTCATTCAAGTCAACAATATACTTTTTCGCCATGTTATACCCCGTTTTTGGCTATTTTACCAATTAGAGGTTTTACTTAGCAAAGTTACCTTGGCAGACTACTAGGAGCAAGAGAATATTAGGCTTCGCCAATTCTAGATTGAGAGTGTTGTGGCTTGCCACAACATCAATTACTACACATAACAAAAGCGATCGCCCACGTCTGGTAAACACAGCGATCGCCTTTTTACCCCAAACAAGAGGTATTTCTAATGATTACACAACTTTCAGCCCCTACGCCAACAAAAGATCCACTAACCACGCAGGATCGCCAAATCATTGCAACTATCGTCAATCAATCGGACTATTCAAAAGAATGCAAGCCCGAAGATGTAGTAACTATCTGGATCAACAATGATGATATTGTGTGGGTGAAAATGACCCACGGCTATGCTCGTTACCACAAACAATCATTCAAACGTGCTGTTGCAGAGGTAAAAGCGAGTCTTTCTGCTCCAGTAAAGTGCAATCACCAGGAAGATGAGGAATTAAAACAAGCTTCTGAGAAAATTAGCTTGTTAGGTGATTGTGATTGGCTATCGTTAAGCGTCCAATACCATTCTGATAAGGTAATCGGTCACGCTGGTTGTTATATCTCTCACAAGGCTCGAATATTAATGCCACCGGCTGAATGGGATTTTACACTGCCGAAGTGGAATATGCCTGCTGCCATCTGTCCAGACTGCGAAGGTCATGGGTGCGGTAACTGTGGGTATCGCGGGACTCGTGCAGAAGACTTGTGCGAACCAGTGGACAACTACCGACTGACTTATGTAGGACGCACTGACCTTCAGACGGCTCACAACGTATATCTAGATGGTGAATTCTTGGGAATTGTCTTCAAGGTCAGAAATGCTGATGAGTTATGGGAAAACGACCCCAAGACTTACTATTGGCGGTGTGGGGATGGAGTACGGTATTGGAGCATAAAAGAGGCTGTAGAGGTTCTATCCAGGGCAACTGCTCCGATTGAACTGCCGAAAGTTAATCAGGAGTTGATAGCGGCGTAAATAGGATGGTGGAAGAAAATTCTCTTCCACCACTATTTTAAAATCAGTGCCATTCGCCACTCAGAATTAAAGCTTCGCTTATTCTTTGCGAAAACTAACATTAAAGAAAGGCAGCAGCTACTATGACAGCTTTTGACTTTGATTCTGCTGAACACAAAGCATACGAAAAGACTCCAGCAGCTAAAAGCATTCCTTCACCCGCAGGCATTTGGATTGCTTACGAAAATCAACAATTAGCAGGATGGTACGAAAATAAAGAACTAGTTGGTGGGAAAGAGTATAAAGTTCTTACTAACAAGTTGGACGAAAACGATGAAAAGATAGGCATTCCTGGCGCTCTTTATAGACAACCACGAATACTTGTGATTGGGCGATCGCCTCTGCTATACGGAAACGATAGAAAGGTGATTGGAGTTTGGCGTAGCAGTGATGGTTTGGACAAAAACGCCTACAAATTCGGTAGGCGGTATATGGTGATTTTCGTCGATGCCCAAAATCTACCTCTTCATATCGCACCAGTACAAATAACTGCTTGGGGAGTGTTTCAAGTTTCGTTTGATCAACAACTAATGGCATTCCGTGAAACCTGCGAACAAGCTTATGCAAGTTTTCAAGGCAAACATCACCAACCGAAGAATTTACTTTGGCATTCAATGTGGGTATTTTGTCCCATATTGAAAACAGAGAAACGTGAGAAAGGGGGGCAAACTTCCAACGCCTGTGTATGTAGCGGATACGAAAAGCCAACTGCGCCAGACTGGGAAAGTTATTGTATTGGCAAGAAACCAATAGCTCAAGAAATTGCCCTTGTGCATAATTCCATCTGCGATTGGTGGAAAAAAGGATTGCCTAACAATAATTTACCAAAGCATACGTCTCATGCACTTGATCGCAATCAATTGATGATGGAGTCGCAACGATTAATTGAAGCTTTAGGTTGGAAAGAGGAAAAGGGCAAACAGTTTCTCATGGACAATTATGGAAAAAAAGGAAGGCAGTCACTAACTAACGAAGAATTTGCTAACTTCGTCAACAAATTGCAGTCTATGCAAGCAAATTATGATGATGAAGTTGGTTATTGGGAAGATGTGCCTTCTTAATAGCTAAATACTTGTTGAGGTGATTGCAGCAATTGTGTTCGCCTTTATGCTTCCCTGTTTACCTTCAATTAGGGAAGCATATTTAACGAACAGAATTCAGGAGTCAGGAGCCAGAATTCAGAATTGAATTCTGTGCGAGTGGGGGATTCAGACCCACCACTCATCCATTCTGACTCCTGGATTCAGAATAGCTGAATTCTTCTTCAATCAGTTCTCAAGTCTTGTCTACAGCTAATGAAGAAGGGTAAAGGGGAAAGGTTAAACCTTACTATTCTACACATGCTTTAATTCATGAATCCCTTTAACCTTTTCCCCCTCTTCTTGTTCTGCTGTGTAATCACTACTACCAATAGCAACAAATGACTATAACAATCGTTCACCCTAGTATCGAAAACTTACAGCAGTTTTCTGACTTGTTCGACATTGAGAAACTATTGCAATCTAAAGGAATTCTGCCGTGGCTTTTAGCAAATGGCTGGAACTATGACAATGAATCTTGTTTGATTGCAAACATTATTGATGAATCTACAAGCTTGGATCAAGTTTGGGAATCAGACGAGTTTGATTTTAATGCTCTGTCAGATGAATTAAAAGAAAAACTCAATCAGATTTTTGAGCATTTCTATCTGTAGTATTTGTCACTTTCAATCAATAATTAATGCAAAGGTAACGAATATGCAACCAACAATCACACTTCCACGCGGTTATGGAATCCCAAAGTTTAATGTTGGACAACGTACTCAACAAGGCAAAGTCATTGGTATTGAAGTATTACCACACGATAGCGTATTAGCTGAGAATTGCGGTCATGGCTATCGCTATATTGTCATGACTTCTCGCCATACCGAAGAAGTTAAATATTTGGAATCAGATCAGATTACACCACTCTCACCGGCAGAAGTAGAAGCTGAGATTCTAGAAGAGGTTGATTACTATTTGACTCAGCTTGTATTACTGCAATCAGAGTTAAAAGCTGACCTCAAGATCCAGACTCCATTCGGTCAAATTAACCCACCGATTTCAACAACTAAACGTACTTCTGGGAGCGGTTCTAGATTGTCTAAACCGAAAAAAGAAAAAGTTGCTGCTTGACGAAAGAAGAATCAGATTATGCGTGAAAAACTCTACAGTCAGATTCAATCAGTCTAACTGTAGAGAAAAATCGATTCCACAAAAGATTATCACACACTCTAGTTTAATACTAATCAGATGGAAACAAATTTGATCAAAGTGTATGACGCGACACTGTTAAGCTCATCAAAAGTTTACCAAATTAATGGTACACATTGTCGATATTTGGGAGATGAGGGTAGCATCCAACATCCACAGTATCTATTTGTACCTCTGCCAAATCAAAGAAAAAAAGCCAGCTTTCGACTAAACCGAAACAAACTCATGACTCGCTGTTATGAGGTCGAAGGCATGGTTTATCAAAAGCCTGTGGTACAGAATAATTCACAGCAACTTCAACTATTTTGAGTTATGTCAATACATAAACCACCAGTCATTAAAAGGCATATTCGGCTACAAAAAGGCTCTAAGAAAGTAATCTATAGGGCTACTAAAGACATTCAAATAGTCACAAAGAGAGCTTCGCTTAATCGAGAGTGAAAATAATGATTGAGGTAAATAATCATGGTACAAGCAATCGACAACACTATCGCTACAAATTTTCTAACTAATGCAGTAGTCGAGCGCCACAATTTCTCACAGTTAAATAAAACCCGTATTCGCTTCCGTATCCAGTTAAAGAAAAGTACAAAATCGGCTGCTCCTAAATGGGCAGATGTACTACAAGCTGAAGTTTCTGAAATTGAATCAGACCTCGTTAAAGTCACAAATTCTGAAGTCGGTTTGCGTGGTATTAAGGTATTCAAAAAGCTAGATGAAGCTGCCGCCCAATTAAGGCAAGAAATTGCTTCAGTTCAAGAATGGATGTCTGCTGATACTGGCGATTGGGTTTGTCCGATTGATTTAGCTCCACTCGTTTGGAACCAGTTAATCAATATTAGGGATAATATCGCCCCTGGATTGCGTAATCAATTAAAAGCTGATTACGAAGCAGGACTTGTTGATTATCAAGAGCGCATTGATCAGTTCCTTTCACTTAACACCTGGGAATTAGCACAGGATAAGCAAGAGTCAGTCAAAGCCAACTTGCTAAGAGCATTTCCGACTCTGACCGATCTTGAAGACTATTTGCAAGTCATTATTGGTCGCCCGGTGATTATCCCTGCCCTCTCTGAACAACTCAATCAGCAACAATCCGAATGTCTTGACCAGATTACCAAGTTCATCCAACAGTATGACCAAAATCTGGAGCAAAGGCTACGGGAATCAGCCTTGGCAGGTGGTGAACAACTTGCCGCCCAATTGCTTGAAGAATTGAGCGACTGGGAGCCAGGACGCAAGCCAATCCAGTTTAAAAAGAAGATGCAACGCCATCTGATGAAGGTTCAGGTACTACTAGCGAATGCTGACCCGGAGGCTGGCAGTAGCTTGGAGGCGATGATGGCGCACTTAGATTCTATCGTTAACGATCCAGCGATTGAGTCCAAGAATCTCGGTTCTGATACGCGCAGTCAATTACAGCAAAAAATGCAAGAGATCCGCATCAAGTTGTTAGATGAACAACGCAATCTACAATCACTTGCGACTGACGACGTGGGCTTATCAAAAGCTACAGTCAGTGCGTTCAAATTCAGGTAAAGAAACCAGTCTTGGGCGAGGGTGCATTCGCTCAAGACTAGCATCTTAAACAAGAATATGCATATACACCTCAAAAGAATACCGCACTTCTACCGCTATAGGAACAAGATTCTCATGTCACATTTCTCAACAGTTAAAACTAAACTTGCTAACCGTGAATGTCTTATTTTTGCACTCACGGATCTAAACCTATCACCGCAAGTTCATGAAGAAGCACAGCCACTAAAAGGCTACTACAGTGGCTCTCAAGGACAAAGTGCTGAAATCATCGTATCTGGTCGCACAATTCAAGCCCGTGCAGACATCGGTTTCAAATGGAATCAGTCAAGCGGCGTGTACGACGTAATACACGACAGTTATGAAACAGTTCCGAAGCTGGGCAAAGACTTTTTCAGCAATAAACTAATGCTGGCTTATGGTAAGCATTTGGTTCGTGTCAAAGCTGCCGAGTTACAAGAAAAATTTGGTGAATGTGCGATCGCTGAATCAACTAACGGAAGTGTGCAAACTCTACGGCTGACTTTTGCTGGACATCAAGAAGTTCAACAATATGTAAGGAGATAAATATGGAACGCTCAATACTGATTCATTTTGACAATGCTACAGGTGAAGTTCGAGTGGAGGCTGAGGGATTTGAGGGTTTGAGTTGTTTATCGGCTACACAACCGTTTGAATCCGCATTGGGAGTTGTGAGCGAGAGCGATCGCACGTTTAAGGACGAAGCCCAAACCCAACAACTTCGGACTACCCTAAGCAGTCAAGCACGGTTGCACCAGTAATCAGTCAGCAGTTACCAGTCTTAACTCGGCTGGTAACTGCTGATCATAAAGGCTTCGCCATTTCATAAGTGAAATATTTGAATAATTGACATGAAACTCTCAAATCTTCTCTCCACACTCGATTCACAAATACCCATTGCTGCGGTTGATGTCTTGTCGCCCGATGAAGCGACGATTATTCAGTGGTTAACTGCTGAAGCTAACAATAAGCTTTCAAGTCCTGTGTTCTTCTGGAATCTGGGAGTATCAACCTTAGAGCAATGTTTAATCGCAGCAGATGGAGGATTGGTGTTTAAGCCAGTTGCAGAGTATAAGAAACCACCACATGCTGATCCATTGTTATATGTGTTTGATTACATTGCGAATTTTAGTGCTGATGGAATCTTCATCTTAGGTGACATTCACTCGTTTATTGGTAAGAATTCGCCTTCGTTATCTTGGGAGGTGGTTAGCAAGGTAAAAAATCTCTACCATCGTCTCAAACCGACTGATAAACGCATTGTGCTGCTGGGTCAAAACATTCAATTACATGAGTCACTTGTACGCTTAATCCCTTATTGTGAAATTCCTCTACCAGGAGTTGAGCAAATACTTGAACATATCAATTCTTATTTGCATGACCTACAACAGTCTGCTATTGAACAGGAATTGACTTTTACAATTTCCCTCAACAAAAGTGAAATTGAATCTCTCTCTCGTGCTGCCTTGGGATTAACTCTGGAGGAAATTAGCGACTTCCTGCGGTTAACTGTCAAACATAATCTAACATCAGATGGGATTTTAATTGATAGTAATTTCATACCCCAAGCAGTCGAGTATAAAACTCGGCTGTTGTCTCAAATGGGTATTGAATTGGGTAAGCCTGCTAGCATCTCCTTTGGAGGATTGGATTTGTTGCGCGAGTGGCTCAATCGACGGCGGCGGCTGTTCACACAAGAAGCGCGTGAGCTTTCCTTGCCTCAACCAAAAGGTGTGTTGCTTGCGGGGCCTCCCGGTACAGGTAAAACATTATTGGCTAAAAACATTGCTAACATCCTTAATTTACCATTGCTCCAGCTAGACATTGCATCCCTTTTGGGCAGTCTGGTAGGTGAGTCTGAAGGGAATGTCAGACGTGCTTTGAAAACTGCCGAAGCTATTGCCCCGTGCATATTGTGGGTGGACGAAATCGAAAAAGCACTTTCGGGTACTGGTGACACTAGTGGAGTCTCACAGAGGATTCTGGGCAATATCCTTACATTCATGTCTGAATCACAATGTGGTGTGTTTGTCGTGGCAACTTGCAATGACCCCTCTGCGCTGCCAAGTGAGCTAAAGAGGAAGGGAAGATTTGACGAAAATTTCTTTGTTGATCTTCCCACGGAGCCTGAGCGAGTCCAGATTCTGGGGATTCATCTACAACGTTTTGGCATTCATCTGGAATCGGAGTACCTCGAAGCGATCGCTGCCAACACTGCAAAGTTTTCAGGCGCAGAACTGGAAACCCTTGCTTCGGAAGCTGCTCTGCTGGCATTCGATGAGGATAGACCGCAGCAGGTAACGCTTGCTGACCTCGAAACCTGCCGTCAAACCATTACCCCGCTTGCGATTCAGGATGCGGCGGCGGTTGAACGAATGCAGGCATGGGCATCCACTGCACGACGGGCTAGCAGTCCCGTGGTTGCAGCGAAAACTCAATCTTTGCGTGCTGCTAAGTTTCGCAATCTGAACTGATGAGAAAGCGATTGTCTCCTGATTCTATGGGGGCAATCACTCTTTCTTTTAGTAATTGAAAGCAATCAATTAACATACTTAATAAGGCGAATAAACATGACGACAGACTTAGTTACTTATTACGGGCAGACTCCAACTATTGACCAACTGGTTGATAAATATGGTGTGTATTTAGAGAAGTTGGACAGAGAAACTAAGCTTATGCTCCGAATGGCATTAGCAACTTACATTTTTACGTTAGAAAAAGACAGTTCTACTAAGCATACTGTTGCTGAGGCACTTGAGGATGCATTGTCTAATCTGGGCTTATTAGTTTCATATCCATTGTATAAAAACTTGTTTGAGGATGTCTGCTCTGTTTTAAATGGACTAACAACTCTGGAAGCGGAAACATTACTTGAAGCACTACAACATCAAATTCGATGGGGCAATGCCCAGAAGTTAGCGAGTTGACTGGGTTAAAAACATGGAAATCTATTTAGTCTTTGTTGATGCTATCCGAAACAGCAATAAATTCTGGGCGGCCATTGTCGAAGATGGGAATTTGACAGTCCAGTGGGGGCGAGTTGGTTATCAAGCGCAAACCAAAGTTCACACATTAGGCAATCATCAGAGGGCGGTTAGTAAATTTAACAATCTGGTAGCCGAGAAAAAAGGTAAAGGCTACCGCGAAAGTCAGCCAGAAATAGATACCTGTGATGTTTACGAAATTGAGAGAGCTATTGGATTGCTTAATGCAATACGATCTTATGTGATTCATCGGAATTTTGATCAGCATTACATTCAACTCCTTAATCAATACTTAAAAATCGTACCCACGCCGTTGGGGATGCAAATTGCTCCCTACGCAATATACCAAACAGTGGCAGATGTGGATTATCAGCGAGAGTTGCTCGATTCTCTGTTAGCCACTCCTGCACCACAAGTTGCTGCGGTGGCTGTTGGTCATGCTCCTGAAACAACAGTAGAAACTAAGGTAGTCAGTCTTAAGACTATCAGTAAGAACTTCTGGCGACATTTGTAAATACAGAGAGCATGACTGGCAAAAAGCTAGCCATGCTCTTTTTTTTTTAAGGGGATGGATTAAAAGTACTTTCCATCCCTAACTTTTCTCCCACAAAACTCAGCTAGCTATGCCATTTGCCTAGACATTAACTGGGCAAATAGCCCCTCAACAGCAGCTAACTCTTGAAAAGTCCCTTGTTGTACAACTCGGCCTGCCTGGAGTACATAAATGCGGTGAGCGTTGCGGATAGTGCTTAATCGGTGAGCGATCGCAATTCTGGTAACTTGTAAGTTATCTAAACTTTCACTAACAATCGCCTGGGTTCTGTTATCGAGCGCACTGGTAGCCTCATCAAATAAAAGAATACGGGGTTTTAATGCCAGAGCGCGAGCAATCAATAACCGTTGTCGTTGCCCTCCAGAAAGATTACCGCCTCCTTCACTCACCACAGTATGCATCTGCATTGGCATAGCAGTGATATCGTCAGCGAACCCGGACATCCGCGCCGCTTCCCAAGCTTCATCTAAAGTAATCTGAGCGCCGCCTGCAATATTCTCGAAAATTGAAGCTGAACTCAGCTGACCATTTTGTAAAACAACACCTAACTGTCGGCGGATTGCATTTACATCTAACCCGGATAAGTCTTGACCATCGTAGTAGATGCTACCCGCAATTGGAGTTTCAAATCCCAGTAGTAATCGCAGAATCGTCGATTTCCCACTGCCAGAACTACCTATTAAGGCAATGAACTCCCCAGGAGCGGCAGAGATACTCACATCATCCAGCGTCACCGGTCCATCATTGCGGTAACGAAAAGTAATATGTTCTAAATTAATATTACCGATAAGTCTGCCAGGATCGGTTTTGTACAGATCCACTTCTGGTACAGTCGAAAGAATAGGCTGGGTGCGTTGCCATTGGGGAAGAACTTGCAAAATTTCAGTAACTGTATTACTGAGGTTTGTGGTTCCCCTAGTAAAGTTACTAAAAGCGGCGTTGAAAGCGAGGAAAGTTCCAAGGGATAGTTCAATAGCTCCTGAAGTTGAAGGATTTTCCAGAAGCCTAATAGTAAACCAGAAAAGCACACCATTCGTTAATATAGGCATTACTGTATTAAAAAGTGCAACAGCATCTTCAACCCGTTGTGTACTAAGTTCTAGCTTAATTTGTCGAGTATAGCTTTTACTCCAAGCCGCAAATGCACGTTCTTCTGCCCCAGCAATATGCAATTTGGAAATGCCGTTAATTAGTTGCACCGTTTGCCCAAAAATACTGCCCCGCAGTTCCAAAAGCGGACGTACCTTAGATAGCAATAGTAAACCAGAGACTGTAGTGAAAGCGATCGCAACTATGGCAAAGGCAACTGCAATCAAAGCTAATTGGTAGTTGTAATAAAATAACTGTCCTAAGTAAAACAGCGCGAACAAGCTGGTAAGGAGATTGATTAAGGTTCTCCCACTGATTCGTCGGCTGATCGTACTCACCGATGATACGCGGGAGAAGATGTCTCCGGTTGTGTACTCTCGGAAAAAGGATACTGGTAAGGAAAGCAGACGATCCCAGACACCAGCTTGAGTGGAAGCATCCCCAGCCGTTTCAATTCGCAGCAGAGCAAATCCCTGAGTTAGCTGAAATAGACCTGTCCCCAACGCTGCAACAAGTAATCCTAATCCTATTTGTAGCAATAATCCTCTGTCGCTATCAGGAATTGCGTTATCTATAATAATTGACGTGGCATAAGGTGTAAGCATCCCTAGTAATGTGACGGCAATACCCGTAAACAAAATTACTAGTAGATCCTGCTTGCGTCCTTTAAGTGTGAACCGCAGTACATCAACAGCTTGCAGTACCTTATCAGGTAAAGAGCGGTAAAACATATAGGCAACAGGGGTCAGCGTTGCAGCTATACGCTCATCCACTCGAAAGCGGGTATGCTCAACTGGGTCAAAAATTTCATAACGAGTTGCACTAACTGGTAGCAGTGCTACTGGTCGATTATCTTGCTGGGTATAGGCAACTATTGGCCCAGAATCCTTCTCCCACCAATTATCTCGCAACAGTACCCGCCGCATTCGGATACGTGAAGCCCGGACAATTGCTTCTAATGGCTCCTTAACTCGCTTGAGGTTTTCGGAGCGAGACGGGGGACGAATCTCTACACCCATAGCTCTTCCTATGGCTCCAGCAGCAACTAACAAAGGAGTACCTTCATTGAAAAAGTCACCATCTTGGGAACTTAATGTTGATGCTAAAGAGCCTATAGCTTGGGCTGTAACTTGACGATTCAGGCGTTGGCGATCGCGCAATCGTGTGATCTCTGCCTGTACTTCCCGCTCATCTAACAGGTTAAGGCATTGTAGCAATTGAGTGTGCAGTTGAGATAACCCAGCTAAAAGGATATCTGAATTTTGGAATTCGTTAGTAGCCTTAGTAGTAAGTTGCGCCCCTTCCACTGCTTCTAACCACATTTTGTCAGTCAGGGGGAATGGTGTAGTGGATGTGGTTAAAATTAATTCCTCAAACCCCAGAAAGCGGACAGTCCCTTGAGTCAGTTGAACCCAACAGGTGACACTTGTTTTTGGCTGAAAAGTCTGACCATTGTTTAAGGAAAATCGTGATTGTCCCTCACCTTTTACATGAATTGCTGGCATGGTAATCTGGGACAATACACTACCAATTTGTAACAACCAATTTTCTATCCACGCGATCGCCTTAGCATCTCCACTGGCTATTAACTCGCAGTAACATTCCTTATGTATTTGCAGTAATTCAGTCTCACCAATTGGAACTGCCAAAATCTGACGATGCTGATTAGCAGATTTAGCAGCAGTTCCGAAAAGTGCTTCACCTTGGCTAATACTGCACAGATAACGGCGTGTCCCTTCAATAGAGCCATCTTTAACTGTAATGGCAAACAAAGCCATAGAGCCAGACTGAATTATCCACACCCGTGAAGGGTCATCCAGTAGAATCGGTTCATTGCCATTAACTATATAAACTTGCCCCTGTATTAGCATTTTAGATTTTAGGTTTAGATTTTTAAATGTTTTATAGTAATTTACTGCTCACCGTCTCTACCCTTGGGTGCCTAGCAAGCGCGAATATGCACCATCCACTTGCCACAATTCTTTGTGAGTGCCAAGTTGTACTACCTTTCCGCGTTCGAGGACGATGATTTGATCGCAGTCGCGGATGGTGCTTAATCGATGAGCGACAATTATACAGGTGCATCCTCGGCGGCGGAGATTCTGGTCAATGATTTGTTCTGTTTCTGCATCTAGGGCGCTGGTGGCTTCATCCATGATCAGGATTGAGGGATTATTCACTAAAGCACGAGCGATTTCTAAGCGCTGTCGCTGTCCGCCACTTAAATTAGCAGCACCTTCTATGAGTTCGGCATCTAATCCACCGGACATAGAGAGAATAACATCTGCGATCGCTGCATCAACACATGCCCGCATCAGGCTTTTATCTGCGACAGTAGTATCCCACAGAGTCAAATTATCTCTAACCGTGCCGCCAAACAACAAAATTTCCTGCTCCACCATTGCAACGGAGTTTGTAAGCAGTTGTTGGGGAATCTGCTCTCTGAGTTTTCCATCAAAGCAAACTTCTCCCGCCCAAGGTTGATAAAGTCCGCTCACAAGTTTAGCAACGGTAGATTTCCCAGAACCGCTTCCACCTACCAAAGCTACTCGTTGTCCCGGCTTAATTGACAGGTTAAAGTTTTCAATTAGTGGCGGTTCCAGACGGCTATAGCCAAACGTAATATTCTGCAACTCCACATATCCCTGCAATTTGGGAACAAGATAAGCGGATGAAGAATTTACTTCCCCTGCATCCCCTGCTCCCCCTATCTTTCCAATCGGATTATCCAGCACATCATCAAGGCGAATCAAATTACCCTCCAGTTCTTGAAGAGTTGTACCAAAGTTGACCAAATTGTTAACAGGTTGCTGAAAGTTAAGCATCAAACCTTGAAACGCGATAAGCATTCCGATGCTGAGATGTCCATCCATAACCCGTAAACCACCGACAATCAGCAACAACATCGAAGAAAGGGCGGATAAAAGCGTGGGTAATACTGAGAATGTCTGGTTTGTCACCCCCAGTTCCTGCTGGGAATTAAGAGCCTTAGTGTAATAACCTGACCACCGGGAAAAGAAATCTGACTCTAACCCTGATGCTTTGAGTGTTTCTATACTTTGAAGTGCGGCAATAGATACACCAGCAGCTTTACCATATTCTTGAATCAATCGTTGATTCGCGTCTACACGTTGACGAGAAATTAGTTGCAAAGTTAAGACATTCACGGCAGCAAAGCTAACTACAATTAAGGTCAGTACCCAGTCATATTGCACCATGACCAGGGCATAAAAAAACACCATAAATGTATCGATGATTGTAGTTGCTAATCGTCCCGCCAGAACATCAGCTACTTGGTCATTGAGAGTAGTACGATTACTGATTTCTCCGCTAAATCGTTGAGCGTAAAAGCTAACAGGTAAGCGAAGGATATGCCACAGGAAGCGGCTGGACATACCCACAGCTAATTTGATTTTCAAGCGGCGCAAATAGCGTAACCGTAGTAAAGTTAGCAAGCCTTGGAGTATAGCAGCGATCGCCATTCCCACAAGCAAAGGACGCAACCATAATTGCCGTCCCTCCACCAAGATGTCATCTACAAACACTTGGCTAAAAACTGGTATTACCAGCCCAACTACAGTTAAGAAAAATCCCGCGACTATGCAATAAATTAAGGCATCCCCAGCACCTTGTAACCTTTTGGAAAGCGATAAAATCATGCTGGGTTTACGGCCACCTTTGACAAACTCCGCACCTGGTTCAATTACCAGCACCACTCCGGTATACCTCTCATCAAATTCCTGTAAAGATATATAACGGGGTCCTGTACCGGGGTCATTGAGAAAAACTCGCTGTTTATTCCATCCCTCTACAACAACAAAGTGGTTGAAATTCCAAAAGACAATGTAAGGCGGTCGCAGTTCCCACAATTGCTTGAGTTCTTTTTTAAAACCTTTAGCTTCGAGTCCATAGTTTCTCGCAGCCTTCACCATATTAGATGCTTTGCTGCCATCACGGGAAACTCCGCATTCAATACGCAGTTGTGGTAAAGGTACAATCCGACCGTAGTAACCTAGAATAATTCCCAAAGCAGCCGCTCCACATTCCACTGCTTCCATTTGTAAAAGAGTGGGTGTTTTTACCCGTATGCTTCTGCTCGGCAGTAATTTTTGTAAGTACTGCCAAGGTTTAAAAGGTGTTACTAAGGTAGATTTAATAGATACCACTAACAGACCTCAAGATAGGTAAAACAAAAGTGATGGGAGCGCGTTCTTCTACCTTGACTCGTGCAACAGTGGTAGTTCCAGAAGAAACAGCCAGCTTTGGCCCTGTAGAAGAAGACCATTTATAGCCACTTGGGGTGCTGGAATCTATCTCTAAGTCAGAAAATATTTGTATCAGACCATCTTTTTGTTGAGATACTAGACCTTCCACCACCTCTGCATTACCCACTTCCGATGCGGCTGCTTCTTTAGTAATCGGAAAGCGCGAAATATTAGTAACATTGGCAATAATACCGCCAAATCGTTCCCGCTTCACAGTTTGAGGAGTAATTTGGATTTTCATCCCTGGTTTAATTTTCTTACCTTCTGATACAGGGAAATAAGTAACACCAACTAACTTGCTTTTGGGGTTCTCCGCCTCGATAGTTGCCAAGCGTGTACCAGCTTCAACAACCTGCCCTGGTGTTAGGGTGATTTCTAAAATGCGTCCGCTATATTGACTAATAATTTGACTGTTGTCGCCTAATTGCACTTCTAATTGGGCAATTTCCCGCTTAACTTCTTGAATCTCTTTTTTTCGGTCAGTAGCATCTACTAAGTCTTGTTGAGCCACAGAAGCCTGTTTGCTATCCAATTCTTTCAACTGAGCTTGCAGGTCAGAAATCGTACTCAAGTTTTCCCGGTAATCTTTTTCTGTTTGAGTCGTTTTTACATCCAGTTCTTTCAACTGATTTTGAATGTCAGAGATTTTTTCCAGGTTTTGCAAATATTCTTGTTCAGCCGTGAGTGCTTCATCACCAGAAATTGCGCCTTCATTTTTGAATTGTCTGCGAATTTCCATTCTCTGGAGGAAAACGGGGTTCAAGGCTTGGGCTTGGACCAGACGTTGTTGTAAACCTTGACGTTGCTGCTCAATTGAGGTGTTGCCTTTGGTTTTGAGCAGAGGACTGATGGCTTGTAGTTCCAGTATACGTTGTTGGAGGTAGTGACTTTGTTGGGATTGCGATCGCTGTTCTTGTTGGAGTCTTTGCCCTTGCAATGAATCAACCGCTTGGTCTTGTGAATTTAGTTGCGTGAGTTTTGCCTGTTGTTGTTGCAGTTGCTTGCGAAGTTCCGCTTGGTCAATTGTAGCCAGCACTTGCCCTTTTTTGATCACATCCCCAACTTTAATACTGAGCGTCATTAACTGCCCAGCGCTTTTTGATTGCAGAGGGACAACATTACTTGGGTAAATCAGTACCCCTCGACCCTCGACAGTGATGGGAATGCGTCCGTAAATGCTCCAGATGACAGCTACTCCGACGATAGAACCCAAGGCGGCAAGAGGTAGCCAACTTCTGGGGTTGACTACCTGCATCAGTTCGTCTAGTCTTTCAGGTGAAGATAGACGCTCTAGGGATTCTTTACGGAATATGCTGCGTTTCTGGTTTAACATTTTCTATTTGAGAGTATTTTTATGCCGCCTCAGTTTTTGGATGGACACCAAGCAGGCAGGAAAACTTTTGAGGCAGGAATTTCCATGTAGCTGCATCTGTGCAAACCTCTTGCCTAAACAATTCAGAGTTTGTAAAATCAAGCTCATCGCACAGGGCAACTAAATCGATTACGGTTGCGTACCAGAGCAGTGGTGTGTCGGCACGTCCCTTAGCTAGGAAGGTAGATGCTCGTTCTAGAAAAGTAGGAATATCATTAAGTACGAATGCTTGCTTAACAAGCAACCAAGCATAAGAGGGCGGATGCCAATGGCAGTTATCATTAACTTGTAACTGCATGTTAGCCGAGGTAAGCGCGAACAAGCCATGATCGATTTGACGTTTCTTTCCTGCCAAGATTAGAGCGACATCTCCAGTTACTTCTGCAAACATTACAGCAACAAGTTCCGGGGGTTGACGCACAACACGCTCGTAATCCCATAAACCCGGAATTGGCAAGATATCCAATGTCCCTTCAAGGTAGCAAAGAATCTGGTAGGCAAGCTCAATAGCGCGATCAAAGCACATACATCGTGTATAGATACGTACAAAATTACGTACGAGTTCGATGGCGTGAAGATGAAGAATTCCGTATCCGTATTCTTCTTCTAAAACTACGTTAAGCTCTAAAGCCTCAGCAGTTAGTTTACGAGCGCGGTCAAAATCACCACGACGGTAATCGAGGTAAGCTTCTGACTGATCCACACAACACTTGTAAAGCAGCTTACCCTCAAGCGAAAACATATCTAATTGAAGAGGTACACGCGCTGCTGCAAAGAACCGCTCAGATGACACGATATCTCCTCGACGAGCAGCAAGCAGACCTCGATCACGAGCATTTTTAAATCGACGGATAAGTAATTGATCTATGGGTGGCAGGCTTGTTTCCATAAGCGTTTGCAGCTTACTATTAAATAAGTCACCAGAACTATTTGATGCAACACGTATTGGCTTTGTACAACCCTGGCGGTAATGTTCAAATGTAGTCTGGAGGAGTTCGCTGTAGAAATCAGTCCCCGACTGACATGACATACCTATTGATCTCGCCGTTGTAGATGAGAAATGTATTCGTTGCTTCATGGCAGATTAACAAGAGGACATCCTAGAGTAGAGGGATCAAGTGTCTCAATTCCACGGAGCCAAGGAGCGAGACGACCTGAGATTAACTTTAACGTGCCATCTGCCTGTAAAGTAGCAATTTTATTTCGTTCATCGTAAAGAGCGGTCGTACACTTTCCTACATCACCATTTGAGCGAATTACCAAGGAGTTGGGACGTGATGCATAACAAACATAATCATCCTCTACATAAAAATTTTGTGGTGATTCAAGGTTTTCGCAGAACAATTTTGTTTGTAGTAATTTGATTGCTGCATCATTCTCTGCTTGAGAAAAGGTCTTTATTGATGCGTCATTAGGCCCACCTAAACGTTCAATTGCCTTGAAAAAAACCGAAAATCTAGAATCGTACATAAATTCATTTCTTATGTCCTCTATTAGAGGATCGAGTAGTGTAAGAGTATCCACAGTAAAATGTATACGTAGAACAACAGAAACTGGTGCTAAACTATCGCGAATTGCCAGTAAATTAGCCCAAATTTTGTCAAAGGTGTTGCCGCCATCCGCGCGAACTCGACTTCTGTTGTGTATCTCACGGGGTCCATCAAGGGAAATTTGATAACCTCTAATTCCTACATCTGCTAAACTAGCAAGCATCTTACGATCTAGAAAGTATCCATTTGTCGTCATATCACCTTCGTAGCGTAAATTGGGATACTTACGGACTAGCGAAGTAGCGTACTCAGAAATTTCTAGTACAATATCTTTTGCAGTTAGAGGTTCTCCACCAAACCATGAAATTTTCAAGGAACTTAGATTAGCACAACGTGTTTCGAGAAGTGCTTTAACTCCAAAAATTGTCTCTTGATTCATGCGTCCGGCTGAAAAATCTTCATAACAGTATGTACATCGAAGATTGCAATTTTCTGTCGGTAAAATTATGAGTTGAAGCTGTCGATTTGATACTAATCGCGCACGACGAAGATTATCCTCATTGACTTTACTATGTTTCAAACTTTGTGCAACCATTTTATCAACCTTATTAATACAAACTGCTATCTAACAAGAAGTTAGAAAAGTGATTTGATAGGATAGTTTATACAAGATGCCTTAATTATATCTAAAGCATCTTGCTATTGTTCATTAGGGTTTAGCAGTTCTTATTAGAAGTGCAAGTTTCTAATACGGCTATTCCAGCTACTGCATCAAGCTTTCCTCCAGCTACTGCATCAAGCTCTTCTGGGCTTAACTCTTCAATTGCTTGTGCTAGTTTTGGATCTTTAATTACTACCTCACCATTTTCATTAATGGTTATAGCATCATTGACCTGTTGATTTTCAGGGCTTTCATTTGGAATGGACATATTTACTCCTTGTTTATTAGCTAAAACCAGTTTTTTCAGAGTTATAAGGCTCAAAAAATTATGCCAATTAGCAGAAATAAAAATTTATAAATTCTTATTTTCTAATTTAGAAAATCTGCCAATTGCATAAGGTTCCTGAATATAAATCAGACTTTTTCCAAGAAAACGCTAACTCTGGATATCCGTCTTTTAAAAGAATAATGACTAAAAATAATAAAAACAATGCACGTTTTTTAGAACAAAGAATAATTATCGTAAATTTAATTTTATATTTTCGGAATTCATCATAACTTTATTAATAATTTATCAGCAATTATTCAGTTGCGATTTGACGCAAAGCGGCTTTTGAATATAATGCACAACTTTTAATTTAAGTAAGACTATGATTTTTTCGTTAGGCTTAATGAATTAAACTAAATATTAGCCGCTACATCATCCAATCAAACCTTTTTCCCGCGATCGCCACACCATCTAAAACGCTATCATTCAATTCATCTTCATATTCCACATTTTCAGCCAACGGCAAACCTTTGCTATAAACACGCCTACTATAACCAAGTTGACTCAGCATTCCCTGTAATCTCTGAAAAAGTAAAATAGCGATCGCATAAAAACCCGAAGCAAAAATAATATTCTACTACAAAGCCACTTTTGAATACTATGCACAAATTTTAGGTAAAATTAGATTTTTAGGTTTTGCTTTTTGTTACTATAAATTCACTAGCTGATAATCTGATGCACTTTATACCCAAGAATTTAACTTACTTTTAACCGACCTAGCATCCAATCAAATCTTTTCCCTGCGATCGCCACAGTATCTAAAACGGTATCATTCAACTCATCCTCGTATTCCGCACTTTTAGTCAACGGCAAACCTTGGCTATAAACCCGCCTACCAGAACCAAGTTGACTCAGCATTC
>NZ_JAWJTF010000135.1:880-21887 GCF_048836525.1 Nostoc sp. CALU 546 | reverse complement strand
GTATATTCTGATGGTGATGCTGTCATGCTTCTAAAATGCAGCATTTAGGTCATTTCTAAAAATACAGCATTTTACGAGCACACCTGCGGAATCTGGGTTTAAATGCTCACAAATATATTAATTTTGATAAATAAGTTGCCTTACATCCTTCGTTACGACTAGCCGATATAGTGGTGGGTGGTGCGAGAATTGCGATCGCGCCAGAGTTAAACAAGTGCCCTCAATTGCAGTCGTCTATGTTAGCAGTTTATTGATACTAGTCAAAATATGAATAACAATATTACCATCCTTAACCGACCTTTAAAACTAGCCTGTGGGGCAGAATTGCCAAATCGGATAGCTAAAGCTGCCATGAACGAACAGTTAGCTGACGATCAAAACAGCCCTACAAAAGAAATTATCCGCTTGTATA
This sequence comes from Nostoc sp. CALU 546, assembly GCF_048836525.1. NCBI lineage: Bacteria > Bacillati > Cyanobacteriota > Cyanophyceae > Nostocales > Nostocaceae > Nostoc > Nostoc sp. CALU 546. The sequence goes on along the minus strand of NZ_JAWJTF010000135.1, from coordinate 21,475 downwards.
AGCGGTGGGCATTAGGAGGAGCCGGTTTGATGATTACCGGTAATGTCATGATTGCTCGGACAGCTTTGGTTTTACCACGCGATGTTGTAATTGAAGATGAACGGGATTTGCCACTTCTCCAAGAATGGGCAGTTGCAAGCATTGCACAAGGTGGTCATATATGGATGCAGATTAATCATCCAGGACGGCAATCACCAATTTATTTATCACCACAGCCTGTAGCACCATCATCAATTCCACTACAACTTTCTGATAAAGAATTCGCTCAACCCAGAGCATTAACTGAAGCGGAAATTAAACATCTAATCGAACGTCACATTTCTACAGCAAAAATTGCAAAAAAAGCTGGTTTTACTGGTGTACAAATCCATGCTGCTCATGGATATCTAATTAACCAATTTTTATCACCACTTTCTAATCAACGTAATGATGACTGGGGAGGAACACCTGAAAAGCGAATGCGTTTCCTTTTAGAAGTATATCAAGGAATACGTAATTCTCTTGGTCAAGATTTTCCGATTAGTGTCAAACTCAACTCCGCCGATTTTCAACGAGGTGGTTTTACTGAAGAAGAATCTATTAATGTTGTCCAAGTTTTAGAACAAGTTGGTGTTGACTTGATAGAAATTTCCGGTGGAACTTATGAAAAGCTGTCGATGATGGGACAGACAGATATTGCTCAAAAAGAAAGTACACGCCAACGCGAAGCTTATTTTTTAGAATATGTCCGAAAAGTTCGCTCCTCAATTTCTCTACCAATTATGTTAACTGGTGGTTTTCGTTCAGCCGATGCTATGGCACAAGCAATTGATGAAGGAAGCGTAGATGTTATCGGTTTAGCACGACCGCTTGCAATTGCACCAAATTTGCCGATTGAACTTCTAACAAATCGAACTAGCGGTATTACGCTACAACCCCAAATAGCACAGACTAATGATCTAGATCAACAAGGAATGCTTGAGATTATTTGGTATACACAACAAATTCATCAATTGGCAGCAGAAGATAAGTCAGCATAAAAGTATATACAGTCAAATAAATAACCAACAATATAAGTTTATAGATCAATACAGTTCAGATAAGACCAAAACACTTGTAGAGACGGCGATTTATCGCGTCTCGAAAACTCAGTTTCGTGGTAATAACCAAATTCAATCGCCAACTTTCAGAGAGCTAAATCTGACTGCTGAACAAGTTTTTAAAGCTGCTTTAGGAGAACAGTAATGAGCATCGCTTCTCTGTTAACTTAATTATCAATGCAATTCAATACACATCACAAACAGGAAAGGTGACTGATTGCTTATACCGTAGTGACCATTATGCTGTGATTCAGATTCAAAATACTGGTACTGGTATCCCGCAACAGAATCTAACTCGGATTATCGATCGCTTTCTTAGCATTGGCGATCGTTCTGTTGGCTGGATTTTTTGAGTCTACTCCCATAAATACCCCATGTCATCTATCAGTAGGGTAATATATTTAACTCTTGAGAAGTATTGACATATTAAAATTTTTGAGCATTCATATTGCATATTTTGACAAAACGTTATAGATTATTAGGTTATAGGGGAATAATCTGACCTCTTCGTGTCAAAAACTAATCTTGCTCAGGTAAATATACTGCAACCAGTTTTAACTTCACACAAACCCTAAACAGCACTAAAGATATGTTTTTGTTTGGTAAAGCAAAGATTTCGGGCAGATAACGGAACAATAAATAATCTAAAAATATATCTTGTGTGACTGTTGTTAGGAATCATGTTACTACTTGAGGTGGAGAGCAACAACTATAATTCACCAAAACAGTAATAAATTACAGGCAATTAACTAACAATAAAATTGCATAAATGTCAGCAAGTTTATTCATTGTTAGTTGATTATTTTTTTACCAAATTATATTTGCTATTCAAAGAATCGTTTTTGTTATGCTGAGAATAGCAAAATAATAAATGAAGACGCATCTACCACAAATTCACAATCCCAATGGAGTTATTCTGGCGATGCACCTAAACGAATTGGAAACTACTGAAAATTTCAAAGAAGTCGAAGAAGCTTGGCTAACACTAGAAAAATCAATTCTCTACTATCAGGGACGCCCCGTTGGGACAGTAGCCGCTTACGATGCCTCTGTAGAGGCGCTCAATTACGATCAGTGCTTTGTCCGGGATTTTGTTTCTTCCGCTCTAATTTTTCTAATTAAAGGTAGAACAGATATTGTTCGTAATTTCTTAGAAGAAACCTTAAAGTTACAGCCTAAAGAAAAGGCATTAGATGCCTATAAGCCAGGACGAGGATTAATCCCAGCTAGCTTTAAAGTTGTATCAGAAAATGGACAAGAATATTTAGAAGCAGACTTTGGTGAACATGCGATCGCTAGAGTTACTCCCGTAGATTCTTGCCTATGGTGGATTATTTTATTGCGTGCTTACGTAGTCGCCACAGATGACTTTTCTCTAGCCGATCAACCTGAATTCCAAAATGGTATCAGGTTAATCATGGAAATCTGCTTGGCAAATCGTTTTGATATGTACCCAACGCTGTTGGTTCCAGATGGTGCTTGTATGATTGACCGTCGTATGGGCATTTATGGTCATCCTTTAGAACTACAAGTTCTTTTTTACACGGCATTGCGTGCATCTCGTGAACTGCTAATTTGTAAAGGTAATTCTGATATTGTTGAAGCCATTGATAACCGGTTACCTCTTTTATGCGCTCATATCCGCCAGCATTATTGGATAGATATTAATCGCCTGAATGCAATTTATCGCTTCAAAAGTGAAGAATATGGCAAGGCTGCTGTTAATCTGTTCAATATATATGTAGATTCTGTTCCCTATTATGAATTAGATAAATGGCTGCCTAAAAAAGGTGGTTATCTAGCAGGTAATGTTGGCCCGTCGCAGCTAGATACTCGCTTCTTTTCACTCGGAAACTTAATGGCAATCATTTCCGACTTAGCCACCGAAGAACAGTCACAAGCGATTATGACTCTCATTGAGGAACGATGGGATGATTTGGTGGGAGATATGCCAATGAAAATCTGTTTCCCAGCTTTGGAACATGAAGAATACAGAATTGTAACTGGATGTGACCCCAAAAATATCCCCTGGTCGTATCATAATGCTGGTAGTTGGCCAGTTTTAATGTGGATGTTGGCAGCGGCGGCTGTGAAAACTAATAGAACAAGTCTTGCACAAAAGGCGATTGAAATTGCCCAAGGACGCCTCAGTACAGATGAATGGCCAGAATATTACGATGGGAAGAAAGGGCGACTGATTGGCAAACAAGCTCGGAAATATCAAACTTGGACAATTACTGGGTTCTTATTAGCAAAAGAACTGATGGCAAACCCTACTTATTTACCATTAATCAGCTTTGGGAAATTACCAGCAGAACAGGTTTCTAGAGCGTGTGAGTTTGAAATTGCCAGCGTAGACCCATATATGTCTTGATAGGTGAAGTTATTCAATTTTGGATTTTAGATTTTGGATTTTAGATTTTTACTTCAATCCAAATTCAAATCTAAAATTGATATAGTTAGGAGCTATTCAATTTTGGATTTTAGATTTTTCTTGAATCCAAAATTGAAAATCTAAAATCTAAAATTGGCAGAGTTAAGAGTTAGAATACAAAAGCCTTCTGACTCCTGAATTATGTTTCCATGACAAACCCCCGTCAACTAGCTTTTATCGCTCTGCGAGATGTTCACAAGGGGGCTTATGCTGATGTTGCCCTAGATAGAGTGCTGCAAAAAGTTAATTTGCCTGATAACGATCGCCGCTTGTTGACAGAATTGGTTTATGGGAGTGTCAGAAGGCAGCGCACTCTTGATACTCTTATCGATCAACTAGCCACAAAGAAATCTCATCAACAACCGCCAGACCTACGCACCATCTTACATCTGGGTTTTTACCAGTTGCGCTATCAACAGCGTATTCCCGCCTCGGCTGCTGTTAATACTACCGTCCAACTCGCTAAAGAAAACGGTTTTTCTGGACTAACTGGTTTTGTTAACGGTCTATTACGCCAGTATTTGAGAAAAGCAGGGGTGCAAGAGAGCAGAGGGGCAGAGGAGAAAAACTCATTGTTACTCCCCCACTCCCCACTCCCCACTCCCCAATCCCCAATCCCCAATTTTGATCCGTTACAACTTCCAGAAAACCCAGTGGAACGCTTGGGTATTTTACACAGCTTTCCTGACTGGATGATTCAAGTTTGGTTAGAACAATTGGATTTTTCCGAGACAGAACAACTGTGTGAATGGATGAACCAATCACCAACAATTGATTTGCGTATCAACCCGCTTTGTACTTCCATCGAGGAAGTTGAGGCGGCTTTGCAATCTGCTGGTGTTTTGGTGAGACGGATTCCTCATTTACCCCAAGCTTTACGATTGATTGGTAGTGCAGGGTCAATTCAAAAACTACCTGGTTTTAGAGAAGGTTGGTGGACTGTACAAGATAGTAGCGCCCAATTGGTAAGTCATTTACTCGACCCGCAACCAGGTGAGGTGGTAATTGATGTTTGTGCCGCACCAGGGGGTAAAACAACCCACATTGCGGAATTAATGGCAGATAAGGGAAAAATTTGGGCTTGCGATCGCACTTCTTCTCGTCTTCGTAAACTCCAAGAAAATTCTCAACGCCTGAATTTACAATCTATTCAAATTTACACTGGCGACAGTCGCCACTTCAAGCAATTTCAAAACACCGCAGACCGCGTATTATTGGATGCCCCATGTTCTGGTTTAGGAACTATGCACCGTCATGCTGATGCGCGTTGGCGACAGACACCAGAATCAGTCCGAGAACTTTCGGTGCTGCAAAAAGAATTATTAACACATACATCTACTTTTGTCAAACCTGGTGGTGTACTAGTTTATGCCACCTGTACATTGCATCCAGCAGAAAATGAAGAAGTAATTTCCGCATTTTTAGCTGAGTCACCTGATTGGCAAATTGAGGCTCCCAGAGGCGTTGAGTTACCTGATTTTGCCCATAGCACGCCTCAAGGTTGGTTTAAAGTCTGGCCCCATTGCCAGGACATGGATGGCTTTTTTATGGTGCGCTTAAGAAAAACCAATAATTCCGAATGAATACTGTTTGGGATTGTACGATTTGGTGGAGGCCTGAATCTACCAGAGGAGGCAGCAATGGTTTCCCCTTCCAATGTGAAAAACTTAGTTAAAATCCTGATTGGAGCAGCCTGGATTGATGGCAGAATCCAGCCAGAAGAACGGCAATATCTCCGCGAAATAGCTCAAGCAAAAGGTTTGGCTAACGACCCAGAAATTAAGCCTTGGCTGTACGAATTAGTTCCTGTACAGCCAAAAGAATGCTATGAATGGGTGCGGGAGTATTTAGGCGATCGCCCCAGCCTTGAAGATTGCGAAAATCTGATTGAAGCTATCAGTGGCTTAATTTATAGCGATGGCGAAGTAGCCGTTGAAGAAGCTAGACTCCTAACGAAACTGCAAGATATAGCGAAGCCGAATGAGTCAACTCAACCGGCTCACACTACACTTCTCAAACAAATTCAAAAGCTTTACCGCCGTTGGGTTGAAGTGCAAAATTAACAATAGTCAAAAGTCCATAGTCTAATAATTAATGACTAATGACTAATGACTAATAACTAATGACTAAATTATGACTTCGGTTTACCCACACCCGGAGTTTCTTCTTTATCAACTTTAGGCACAAAATCAGGACGCTCTTTGCTTTCCCAGCCTGCGGGGCGTTTTGAGTTGTACCAAGCTATTGAACCAATGGTTACAGCGGCAATAAAACCAACGACATACACCAAGGTAAAAGCCAAGGGAAAGTGAGGGGCAGCATCTATCGCTGGTGCTGCCGTTTGCATAAATACATGCATGAGTATATTCTCCAAGGTTAGGTAACAGTACTTAACACACTATAAAATGAGCGTATCACTTAACATCCCCCTGTAGTTTAGTTTGAGCAACTTCATATTGCAGAGAAAAGGGATGAGGGAGAGAGAGTAGGGAGCAGGGAGCAGGGTGAAAATTCCTCTCCTCAGCACCCCCACCTCGCCCCTCTGCCTCTTTTCTATGCCCCTCAAGAGTGCTGAGTGGGGAATCTCACTTTTTTACTCAGAACTGGCTCAACGCTCCGCTAACGGAACTCGGAACTTGGAACTGTTTTGCCCCATGCCCACCTTTAATTAATTAGTTAGAAGGTCTCAGTCTATCCCGCCAGGATGGCTGTGATGATGAAGAACCTGAAGAACCAGAACTATTTGCAGGAGAGGAAGATCGCCGAGTTCTTCTAGGCGGGGGAGAATCAGATTCTACTCTTCTAGAGCGCCGCCGTGGAGTGGATGATTCTGAGGAAGAGTTACTAGAACTGGATTCTTCGCTGCGTAGGCGTAGCCCGCCGTAGGCATCGCGCCTTCTCCGTCTTGGGGTATAGTTACTTGTTTGCTGATCTTCTTGAGAATAGCTCCTCCTGCTTCTACGTCTCCTAGATGATCTGCTGCTGTCTGCACTTTCTCCCGAATCATCATTAGAGGAGATAGAACGATTTAGGATTTGTTTGGGCTTAATAGACTGGGCTTTAATAGTACCTTTGCGACCATCTAATTTGGGTCGTTTGGGAAACTTTTCTACTGGCATTTCCTCAACCGCTTGTTTCATAAATTCGCGCCAGGTGTAAGCCGCACTACCACTACTGCCATAAGTGGGGCGGTTATCATCGTTACCTAGCCAGACCCCTGTCACCATTTGGGGAATGTAGCCAATAAACCATAAATCGCGGGCTTCATCGGAGGTGCCGGTTTTGCCAGCAACCTGTCTATTACCTAATTGAGCAGCAGCACCAGTTCCCGCTTCTACGACGTTGCGTAGCATCCAAGTCATGATGGCGGCACTGTCAGCATCAAGGGCCCGTTTAGGCTTGAAATTAGCTGACCAAATCACTTTACCTTGGCGGTTGAGGATGCGGGTAATGCCATGAGGTTCTGTATGCAAGCCAAGAGTAGCAAAACTGCCATAAGCGCTGGTCAACTCTAACAAATTGACTTCATTTGAGCCGAGAGCCAAGGAATAGGTGGGCTTGAGTTCAGATTTTATCCCCATATCATGGGCAAGTTTAATCGTTGGCGTAAATCCCATATCAATCAACACTTTCACCGCAATCACATTAATAGAACTGGTGAGAGCGTCTCGGATATTCATGGAACCTCGAAACCTTTCGCTATAGTTTTTTGGTTCATAACCATCTACGACAAAGGGCGCATCCTGGTAGCTATCGTAGGGGCTTTTACCGCTAGCGATCGCAGTGGCATATACAAACCCTTTAAATGTCGATCCTGGCTGCCTTTGTGCCTGGGTAACTCGATTAAACTGGTTTTTGCCAAAGTCTTTTCCCCCCACCATTGCCTTAATTTCACCGTTACGGGGGTCAATGGCCACCATTGCTGCTTGCTTAAAGTTCTCCCAGCGTCCTTGATTTCGCAGCGTTTTGGCAACCGCCTCTTCTGCCACTTTTTGCCAAGTCGGGTTCAGGGTGGTTTCTACTACTAAACCCCCACTTGTGAGCACATCAGAAGAAACATACTTCGGCAATTCTTTTTGGATGTAGCTGGTAAAGTAGGGTGATTCTACTTGCACTCGCTTGGGTAAACTGCTTTTGAGGGTTAATGACTCCTGAACAGCTGCCTGCCTTTGCTCTGGTGTAATAATTCCATCTTCTTGCATCCGTAGCAATACCAAGTCGCGCCGTCGTTTTGCCGCTTCTGGATTCTTGTCTGGGGCGTACAAGCTAGGAGCAGGAGCTAATCCAGCAATCGTTGCCATTTCCGCTAAAGAAAGCTGGTCTGGCGACTTACTAAAGTATACCCAAGATGCATCTGCCACACCGTAAGCTCCAGCCCCCAAATAAACCAGATTCAGGTAACGCTCTAGAATCTGATCTTTGGTTAATTCTTGCTCCATTTTTTGGGCAAGGCGAACTTCTTTGAGTTTGCGCCAGATTGTCTGCTCTTGTTTCAAAAAGAGAATCCGCGTTAGCTGTTGGGTGATGGTGCTACCACCTTCAACCACACCTTGCGATCGCAAATTATTCAAACCTGCTCTGACAATCCCTTGCGGATCAACTCCGTTGTGTTCTTTAAATCTTTTATCTTCTGAAGCGATGAAAGCTTTTTTTAAATTATCTGGTATTTGTTCTAGCTTTAGCTGTTCTCTGGTCGCTTCACCTTGTTGTTGTAATATGGTGCCATCGGCAGCTTTGATAGTTAGCGTTTGCTCTCTGAGTACAGCATTCAACTCGGCCTGATTTGGCAAAGTTTGGTCTATTGAATTAATGCCGTAGATCAAGGCAAATATCCCACCACCTATACCCAAGCCTGCCCAAAACCATAAGCGACGATAGAGTGGTTTACCGCCAGTTGCCTGATTGGCCTTCATCCTAGATGGTAAAATTTTCATTTTGCTCAGTAACTGCCTCGCCTGCGCCAGATGTGCTGGTGGTAAGCTCTCATTTGTTCCTCCTTGTCCAGAGTCACTCAAATTGGTTGGTCTTCGCTTGAACCAGGAGGTAAGCTTCCCCACGTCAGTTCCTCGCTCAAAGTAGTAACTATATAACCACCATCAATCAACTTTGGGGTTAGCGCACCACCATTGTGTTAGTATAATATCCTATAAATAATTAACTAAATTCACCATAAAATAATGTTTTTTAGATTTGGTTAGTTTAGTTTTGTAAAAATGCTGCAATTTTGATAACTATTCTGAATACAAAAGCTATTGGCATTTTCTGGAACAAGCGCAGCAAAGTATCCGCAAAAACAGCCAGAAAACGGCTCAATTAAGGAGAGTAGGATGCCAACGGCGAGCAACGCCTACACTAAACCCAGACGAAGCGCTCTTGCCCTTGGTAGTAATATCGGCGATTCACAGACGATTTTAGAAGCAGCTATAGAGCTTTTAGCCCAAACACCAGGTATTCTCTTAGAAGCCAAATCCAATTGGTACCAAACTAAAGCCGTCGGGCCACCACAGCCAGATTACCTAAATGGCTGCGTCACCTTGCAGGTAGAGATGCTACCTCAGCAGTTATTAGAAATTTTGTTAGGAATTGAACAACAATTTGGGCGGGTGCGACAGGAACGCTGGGGGCCACGAACCCTGGATTTGGATTTGTTATTATTTGATGACTTTATTGTAGATACACCAAATCTCCAGATTCCCCATCCGCGAATGCGGGATCGGGCCTTTGTGTTAGTACCACTGGCAGAAATTGCCCCAGATTGGGTAGAACCAGTTTCTGGGTGTGTTATTAAAGAACTGCTGAAAGAGGTAGACTGTTCAGATGTACATTTATGGATGGGCAATTAAAATCACCATCCTTAAACGCAGAAGAACGCTGATTTCGCCTCTGTATTCACAGATAATCAGATTTTATTATGCCATTAGGTAGAGAATTACCACAACTACTAAAACAACGCCTGTTTTATAAAGGACGCAAGTTTGATTTTGAAGTTAATCGCTTGCGTTTACCTAATAAATCGGAAGGAGAATGGGAATGTATTCGTCACCCTGGTGGTGCTTTAGCTGTACCGGTGACACCAGAGGGTAAACTTGTGCTGGTGCGCCAGTATCGTTTTGCAATTCAGGGACGGATATTAGAATTTCCGGCGGGAACTGTGGAAGCAAATGAAGAACCTTTAGAGACAATACAGCGTGAAATTGAAGAAGAAACTGGTTATAGTGCCAAAAAATGGGATAAACTAGGCGAATTTTTCTTAGCTCCCGGCTATTCTGATGAAATTATCTATGCTTTTCTGGCGCGAGATTTGGAAAAGCTGGAGACACCACCACCACAAGATGGAGACGAGGATATCGAAACTGTATTTTTGACTCCCGAAGAATTGGAGAAAGCGATTCTGGAGGGAGAACCGGTAGATGCTAAATCAGTTTCTAGCTTTTTTCTGGCGCGTCCGTTTTTAATTTAATACCCTTATGCTGCTAGAGTTAGCGATCGCAGATGCCTACGGTGCAGGCTTTGAATATGCTGATGAGATGATCGTTAACAACGATTTGAGTCGATACGTCGAGCATCCGCGTTTTCGACTCATTCCTGGCAGCTATACTGACGATACCCAGATGAGCATTGCCATTGCCGAAGTAATTGTTGCTCAAGCACCGTGGACACCAGAAGTTTTAGCCGATAGTTTTGTTAGAGCCTTCAAGCGCGATGAGAGGGAAGGTTATTCTCGAAGCTTCTACCATTTTCTGGGAGAAATTCAAGATGGGGAAGAGTTTTTAAGCAAAATTAACCCTGATAGTGACAAAAGCGGAGGGGCAATGCGTGCAGCACCCATTGGCATCTATCCCACACCAGAAAAAGTCATTGAGGCGGCAACAATTCAAGCAGCAATTACCCACAATACACCTGATGGAATCAATGCTGCCGTTGCGGCCGCCCTAATGTCACATTATTTTATCTATCGACTGGGAGCAAAACGCAAATTAGGACTATTTCTCAAAGGTTATGTATCTGGAGAGTGGTCTAAACCTTGGGAAGGTAAGGTAAAGTCCAAAGGCTGGATGAGTGTCAGGGCTGCGATTACTGCGGTGATGCGAAATGACAGCATGAGCGAACTTTTACAAGATTGTATCGCTTTTACCGGGGATGTAGATACAGTAGCGGCAATTGCACTGGCTGCTGGTTCTTGTAGCGAAGAAATTACACAAGACATTCCCCATAATCTTGTCACAGGCTTAGAGAATGGAGCTTACGGTAGAGATTACCTTATTGGGTTGGATAAACAGCTAATGAGTTTGGTAAACAAAAAGACGAGCTAAATGTAATACATGGGTTAATGGCAAACTTGCCTTTTCAATACTACGATTTTTCGATATTATTACAGTAATTTAGGTAAATATAAAGCTAGCCTAATCTTCATTAGCTCCAAGTTGGAGTAGTAAAGTACACATTGGCTGCTTAACTATATACCTGTATATTCAATACATTAACTGCTCAGTCAGGGACTTACTTATTAGTAATATAGGACTCATATTTGATTTCTGAAAAAACTCAGTACAACTAAGAAGCCTTCTTGACTGTTGCCTATTGCCTATTGCCTGCCTACGCAAATGAGTTCAGAAATCAAAGCGGATTCCTATAATGTTTTGTTACTTAGCTAGAGTGATATGAAAATTGACTTCGAGCCAAAGTTATAAGAGCATGACAGGAAGAAGCTTACAACTCCTAAATATGTGTCTCAAGACAAGACGCATACATGTTTCACACAGATGAAAAAAAATACAACTTTTAATAGTGCTGGCAAACTGACTGCTCTTTTGTTCCTGATAACTCTTTTCCTCACGCCTTGTGTGATTGTAAATGCAGGTGAACGTGGTGTATTGATGAAATTTGGCGAAGTCCAAAACCAGATATTAGGAGAAGGACTTCACTTGATTATTCCTGTAGTGAATACTGTAAAAAAGTTGAGTATTCGAGTCCAAAAACAGGAAATTTCGACTGAAGCTTCTTCCAAAGACTTACAAAATGTTTTCACCGATGTAGCTCTCAATTGGCATATTATTCCCCAAGAAATAAATGCCATTTTTCAAGAAATAGGAGATGAACAAGATGTAGTTATTCGGATTATTAACCCAGCAGTTGAAGAAGTTATAAAAGCAGTCATGGCAAAGTATACTGCTGAAGAAATTATTACTAAACGAGGAGAAGTCAAAAGTGGAGTAGATGATGCATTGTCTACACGACTAGGTAGCTATCACGTTGCAGTCGATGATATTTCTCTAGTTCATGTCCATTTTTCAGAACAATTTGGTGAGGCGGTAGAGGCGAAGCAGATTGCTGAACAAGAAGCAAAACAAGCAGAGTTTATCGCCCTGAAAGCAACAAAAGAGGCTGAAGCAAAAGTTAATTTAGCCAAAGGAGAAGCTGAAGCCCACAGATTATTACGTGATGGTTTAACTCCAGAAATATTACAAAGGCAAGCAATACAAAAATGGAACGGTAAGTTGCCATTAATTGTAAGCAAGGAGGCTCCAAAGTTGTTGAATTTAAGTGAATTTTTAAAATTTGATTAAAGTTGATATTGCTTTTTACGAAATATCTACTAGATATACATAGTAGGGGTTTACAGATGTGTACACCCCATAATCGATTCCTTTATAAAAAGGTGATGAACTAAATCAACTGTTAGAGAATAAAATGGGAGAATCAAGAATTTTCAACTGGATCAAGAGCATAATCAACAGAGTATAAACTGTTGAGGAAATTAGACCAGTGAATAATTCTTTTTTGAGATTATGCTCTTGAGGTTCCTTTTGAAAAATGTCCTTAGAACCGAATTGCATCAAGAGAATTCCCACAATATTAGAGAGCCAGTACCCTATAATTGAACAAGGTAGAAGTAATTTTGGGGAAAGTAAACTACATGCATATCCAAAACCATAAGCTATTGGCAGATTAAATAGTAAGTCATTCCACCAACATAGTGGTGACAACAAATATCCCAGTACCAGAAAAAATCCACCTCTGAGTTTTCTGAAAATGTCTTTTTTGAACTCTTTTGGAGTAGATTGTTGTAATTGCTCTGGCGCTGTGTCTCCTGTTACATTCAACTCTTGACTAACGTTTTGGACGCTTTCCATAAAAACCCACTATTCCTATCGTCTTAGTGTAGTTTAGTATATAAACTAAATCAAAGTCTAGTACAAGAGTGATAACATTTTGGCTTTTTGATGCTGAAAGTTTTACCACTGAATAGTTTCAGCAAAATAGTAAAAAGCAAACGAGAGGTTTAAATCAGTTGCAACTTAACAATATCTGATTTCTACCAGAGGTGCATAAGTAAGTTCCCTTCTTGCCTAATCTGGGTTAGTCCTTCGGTACTTGAGCAAAATAAAAGTATTTATACACCATTGAGACAATCAACACTATTTTTCGCTCAATAGAATTTGAAAATAAAAGTATATTTTTATAAATTATAGCACACGATGAGATCCAATACTGATATTAGAATGCCCAGAGCATCCTTATGCATGGTTATTGAGGAGTAAAAATTTTATGTTTTTTCATATAGTCAGGGCAGAAATTTGAACTAATAATAGCTACAATAAAAATACTGAGTCATATTAATAGGAACATGACAGATTTAACTCCAAATAGCACATTTTTAATAACAGGAATTATTTTTATAACGATTGCTGTAATCGGGCAATCTAAATTAGGGTTTATTGAAATTAATCCTGGTTGTTTTGGTAGATTATTGGCTCTATTGATTGGCATTTCGAGCCTATTATATGCTTTAGGATTACTCAATTTTTCAGCCGGAAGCCTTGACTTCTTAAGAACTTCTCTGACAGAACAAATTAAACAGAGTATAAGTTCAATAAATGATCTTTTACAAGGATCTTAATAAGGTTAAAAATTTTATTTTTAGGTGAATTTCAATAACTTTTTTATCAAAAAAAGGAAAAGGTAAAAACCTTGCCCGCAAGTGGCGCGAAATAATCCTTGTATCGCAAGGTAGGTCGAAACCCATTGGTGTCAACTTAAGCTAGAAATAGCTTTGCTGCGGGATATCTAGTCATCTTCAGATGACTTTCGCTATGATTCTTGGAACTTCAGTTCCTTGCGGGACATAGTTTTTGCGTTAAGTTGACACCAATGGTCGAAACCCCGCCCCTATAGCAGTCCTAAATCATTCATGAAAAATTAGATCCTCCACTTTTCAAAGAAGTGGGGGATCTGGACAACGCAAATTTTCACAACTCATTTAGGATTGCTATAGTGGGTGGCTTAGTTTAATTGGGTTAGCGTAGCGGAGCGTTAGCCCATTGCAAATTGCTAATTTGTTTCATTACTAGCCCTAGCGACTGGAAGTCGCGGCTATACAGACAAAACTCACCTCCGTGGGTTAAAAACCCTTGATTTTTCAAGCTTTTCACGGAGGTGTACTTGGTTTGTGTAGTAGCGAATTCTATTCGCCTAATACTTTTCAAACATCCTCTTAGAAGAATAATTCTCATTAATAGAGCTACAATACCTTGCCTTTGCGCGATCGTTAGTTACTCGTCTTAGCGTCACTATAGTAATATAAAATTTTTGCTTGAGCCTTTTGGATAAGCGTATAGTTTCAAACATCGTCAATTTTTGTCATGATGTTTATACTTAGCTATAGGTCAATGAAGCAGGTGCAATATGAAACTACAAGATTTTTTGGGAAAAGAGGAGAAATGGGGATTTGAGGCGATCGCAGATGACGCAGACTTGGCTCGTCAGATTCAGATATTGTTAATTGGCTTAGGTTTGCTAGAACCCCCAGCCGATGGGAAATTTGGCCCTGTTTCTGTGATCTCTCTCAAAAAATTTCAAGAATTAATAAAAACTGAAGAGAATGGCTTTTTAGGAGCAGTCACAGCCAAGAAACTGATTGAAACCAAACCAGATGATCTTCCTAAACCCCCTTTAAAGCTTGGTAATGACATTGCCAGCAAAATTGTGAAATATATGCTCTCCAAGAATTATGAGGTATTCACTAACCTCAAAGAATACAACATTGTTTATATAGAGGGTATAAATGCAGACTGGACTCTCAACAATGATGCGCCCAATGAATTTAATGACCGGCGGATTGTGATTGAAGTCGTAAATGGTGTTCCTAAAATTGTTGATCACTGGGAAGCTACTACAGAACCAGGGAAGTACTACACTTATACACCAATGAATTCCAAAGGAGCAGCGAGGATTCAGTTTGGGCAATACAAAGCTTGGGCTGTTGGTACTCACGGCACAGCAGAACCTCACGAAGCATTAGTGCAAGTTGGAGATATAACTGTTTGTAGAGATTTCAACAAAGATTTTAAACGGACTGGCGACAAACTTGATACAGGCGATAATTTTTATGTGAATCAGCACTACGGCTTTGATTTTCCCCGAAATGATATTCGCCTTGCTAGTGCGGGTTGTTTAGTGGGGCGTACCCGTGAAGGACATAGAGAGTTTATGGCGATTATTAAACAAGATCGCCGTTATGTTGCTAATCGCAAATATGCTTTCTACACTACTGTGATTCCTGGGGATGATTTACTGAAAACGTTTCCAGGATGAAGTAATTAGTGGTAGAGACGCACAGTTATCATTTAGAGCCAGGGCGAAATAGAATTTACAGCTATACAAACATAGACGCTTTGCGTCTACTCTTAAGAGAACCCTTGCAGCGAACCCACAAAGTAGTCAGCGCAACCGGGCTGAAGAAAAATTGAGGGTTTGAAACCCACTGAGGTGGGTTTTGCCTTGTGTAGTTGCGGTTTCTAATCGCCCTTTTAACTTTGTTCTTGTGGTTGCCCTATCTGTGCTGTCAGCTTCTCTTTATCCTGCCTGCGTTTTTTGGCGTAAAGTTGAATAGTGACTGCCATCAAAATAATCATGGCGAAAATAGCCCAAGCAGCAATATCTGTAGGTAAATTATTCTTAAATACAGCTAGTAAGACGATCGCTACTAACATAACTGTAGGCGCTTCATTTAAAGCACGTAATTGCTGACCACTCCAGCGACATTCATCTACTGCTAATTTCTTCATCAGCCGAGCGCAGTAATGATGGTAGCCAATTAAAATAGCGACAAACAGCAGTTTTATATGCAACCAACCCTCTTTTAAAACATCCGGTTCAGTACTTACTAAACCAATAGCCATTGCGATCGTCACGTACATTCCTGGGTTCGTGATGATGTAATAGAGACGCTTTTCCATCAGTTGATACTGATTTTTCAGTATCGTTCGCGCTGGTTCCGGTTCAAGGTTCGCTTCAACGTGATAGATAAAAAGACGTACTAGGTAGAACAAACCAGCAAACCAAACTACAAATCCAACAATATGAAAGGCTTTAAACCATGAATAAGCCATGAATCATAATCTCCTTTATTTGTGGTTGCAATCCATTTTTAATGGCAATAAAAAGTAGTCAGAATTCAGAATTCAGAATTCAGAATATTTCACCCGTTAAAGGATAGATTTTTAACAAGAAATAACATTTCAATTCTGCCACTCAATCTTCCATCTAGTGGACTAAAGTGATGATTTTGCATCCTCTACTAATTGATTCTGATTCCTGAATTCTGAATTCTGACTCCTGAATTCTGACTCCTGATATTTTGACTCCTGAATTCTGACTCCTGATATTTTGACATTCATTTTTATAATATCGATTTTTGCCAAAGCTATATTATCAATGAGCATCTTTACGACGTACAAAGGGTAAAAGGTCTTCCAAAATCGTCTCGTGGTAGTGTTCTTGAGGATAATGTCCGACGTTATTAAGTTTTATTAATTCGGTATTTGGTACGGAATTGGCAAAGTTTTCGGCAATGTCTACAGGTAGCCAAGGGTCAATCATACCCCATTGAATGAGAATTGGCTGTTGCCATTCTTTAAAGCCAGATTGTATTTCTGTCATGGCTGAATCAAGCTGTAAATTGCGAATACTTGCTAATAGACTTCGACCAGATGCAGAAGTTTTCAAAAATGGTTTTCGATAAATATCTAAATCTTTATCTTCTATGCGATAACGGCTACCACCTTCTAGCGTCCGGTCAACTAATAGGGGGTCTTGGGTCATTACTTCACCTGCCAAAGGTAAACCCATTTGTTTAATTTTCCAAGGTAATTTGGCAGCAGTTGAAATTGGTGTATTTAAGATAACTAAATTGGCAATTTGTTCTGGATGACGTAACGCATATTGTAGTCCTACAGAACCTAAAAAACCTTGGACAACTAAGGAAAAATTTTCCAGTTCTAAAGCTTTAATAAATCCTTCTAAAGCTGTGATAAAAGCATCAGGAGTATAAGCAAAATCTCGTTTTTCTGGTTTAGCAGAAAAGCCGTAACCAATCCAATCGGGAGCGATCGCTCTTGTCCCCTGATTCGCCAAAGCAGGTATAATATGACGCCAACTGTAACTTTGTGAAACTAAGCCATGTAGCAACAACACAGGCGCTAAATCACTTCTGCCGATTGGTAAAGATTCCCGATAAAACCATTCCAGTGAATCTACATTGATTTTATGTTCTGTTATTGACACGTTATTTTCCTATATTGGGGATTGGGTACTGGGTACTGGGGATTGGGTACTGGGATATTGATAAGAAGAATTCAGTCCTTAGTCCCCAGTCCCTAGTCCCTAGTCCCTAGTCCCCAGTCCCTCATTCCCCATTCCCTGAGAAATAATCATCTCACGAATCGCATAAGCTGTGGCGGGTGCTAGTAAAACGCCGTTGCGATAGTGTCCGGTGGCTAGGAGGATGTTACTAAACCCTGGCAACTTACCAATAACTGGGGCTGGACGACCTTCAGGACGGGGACGTAAGCCCGACCAAGTGCGGATAATTTTTGCTGTGGCTAATTCTGGGCAAAATGCGATCGCTTGTTCTCTAACAGATTCCAACAGTTCTTGATTTGGCGGTATCTCATCGCCATTGCTAGGAAATTCCACAGTTGCGCCTATCCAATAATCTCCACCGCCCACAGGAACAATATGGACATCATTACCCGTTATTGCTGGTTGGAAATCAGGATTACCTAACGGATGCCCCACACGCATTTGCAATGCTTGCCCAAGTACAGGGCGAATATCAATTATCTGATTTAATTTTGCTGTTAGGGGTGTTGAACCTAGCCCCGCAGCGATTACAAACCAATCTGCGGCTATTTTTCCTTCTGTAGTCTCTAGTTGATTGCAAAATTCAGATGTTGAGGTTTGGGCATCCAAAACAGTTACGCCAAATTTGAAAGTTACCCCATTTTGCTGGGCAGCCTCAACTAAAGCTAAGGTGAGGGCAGTTGGATCAAGCTGGCGGTCTTGCGGAGAATAGACAGCACCAGTAATTTTTTCGTGAGCAACTTGAGGACAAATATTTTGGAGTTTAGTGGTGTCCCAAATTTCTAAATTCCAGCCTTGAGAGTGGCGAATTTCTACAAGCTTTTCCCATGCTGCTAAATTCTCCTCTTGCAAACCCAGACTGAGAATTCCCTGGCGATTAAAAGGAATTTTGCGACCTGTTAAAGCTTCTAACTCAGGAATCAAGGTTTCATAGCGCTGGATGCTAGTTTGTCGCATCTGCCAAGCTTTACCCTTGATTTTTTGGCTGATTACGCCCATTAAAACGCCAAGTGCAGCGCCCGTGGAAGCTTGTGCTGGTGGTTGGCGATCGCAAACTGTAATTTTTAGCCCTTTTACTAGACTCAGTTGGTATGCGATCGCAGCCCCAACCACACCACAACCGATAATAACTACATTCATAACTTGTGTTTCAAGTGAGGAGTAAGAAGTTAGGAGTTAAAAATTCCTAACTCCTAACTCCTAACTCTTAACTCCTGTACAGACGCGATTAATCGCGTCTCCTAACTTTCTTCTGTTTTCGGAAGCAGATCGAGGAATTTGTCAATCTCTGCGAAAGCAGCTTGGGATTGGTTCAAGGCAACTAGAGGATTGCCGGCACTAGTAGCTTTATCGAGTTTAACCAGGTCTTTAAAAAAATCTCGCGTTATTTGACGTGCTTTGGGTTGGTCTTCGGGTAGAAGGTTGGGAGTTACATAAGTCAGATTTAGCTTTGCTTCTGTTATCGGGCCATGTATAAAGTTACGCACATTGATCCAATCACCTTTTTTAATCAGGGTTGTCAATTCTTCTGAGCGATCGCGCACAGCCTGAATTTCAGGAACATAAGCCTGAATTTTTTCAAGTTGTACTGCTGTGTAAGTCGGGGGTGCGATCGCAACACCAGGGCCACCACAACTAATCAGGAATGTGGCCAATAGTACTAGGAAAAATGAAAAAATCGAGCGTTGACGCACCATATATTCAACTTAATTGCTTTTGGTTTACCGATTCACAGTGTCATTTTAGATCGCTAGCGCAGTCAATCGTTCTTGTCAGCCAAGGATTTTGCAGAAAATCTTGATATTTTTTCCAAAGCGCAGAGTTTCATCTGCTTTTGAGGAATTTTTAAGTACAATTACTTAATAGGTGTTAGTCAGTCTCAACAAGAAGCAATTTTTGGCATCTGTTAATGAGAAGGAGTCAGAATGGGCTAAACGCCCCGCTATCGCTAACAGAATTCAGGATGATCCCACGGATAAACCTTTTTAGAGAGGGGTTTTCAAGATTCTGTGAAAAGTCAGATCCATTTCTGGCAAACTCACTATTCTGACTTCTGACTTCTGAATTCTGAATTCTGTTTAGTAACGAGGATTGTTAGGAAAATATGATTTAGAGTTGCTAAATTTAAAAGGTCTTGATAAGCTGAAACACCAATATATATAAGCCTTCTGGCGATTTTTATCTCTTCACATCCCCGAAGATGCCGACGCAATCATAGGAGTGTTTTTTAGTGAACGCAGCTGAACAGGCAACGAACCTTGAACTCGCCAGCAACATTGCTACGGTAGTTAATTTGTTCAAATTCGAGTTTCCTGATGCCAAATCCGATCTCAAACCCTGGAAAAATGACCCGGAAACCAGGGAGTTAGTCGATCCAGATTCTATAGATATTGGCTTTCACTTTCCTGGTATTAGCAAATCTTGGCGAAGTCGTAGTATTTTGATTCAAATCCGATTTTATCAAGATCCCATCAATAATTCCCGGCGTGCGATCGGTGTGGAAGTAGCTGGATTCGATCATCGCGGTGAAGCGTGGCGACTTTCGACGGTAGAAAACTGGAGTGTTGTCGGCGCATCTTCGCCTTCTGGTGAAATTGAGAATAAGCTCAAACAGATTTGCCGACAAATTTTAGAAGTATTTAATAAACCAAGTGGTTGAAGAAGGCAGGAGGCAGGAGAAAACCTCTCCTATTTTCGCGCAGTGTCTCGCTGAAAAGGGAAGAGGTTTTTGCATTTGGATTGGCGAGACTAGCCAAAATAAGAAAAGACTACCAATTTAAAGCTTGGAATAACAAGAATCTCTGCTTCGTCTTTGGAGGAGTAGTAGCTTCCTTTTTTAGAAGCAGCGAGAAGGATTTGAGAAAACAGTGAGCGACTTGCACCCGAACAACCTAAACCTGGCCAAGAGACTTCACTCGTCCATGAATTCGGAACTGGTGTTTCTTTCCATGAACTATAGGTGTAGCGGCGCTCTTTGCTTTTTCTTGAATAGATAGCGTCGTTAAAAAAATCAAGCCCTTCGCGGGAAATGGCATCCGCAGTTGCATTTGATAGTCGAAAGATAGCTGCGCCACAACCCTCTCGAAGACCACTCTTACCGCCAATGTGTATGGCGTAGGTTATCCCAATTTTCGCCGGAATCAAATCACGAAACCAATAGTAGTTAAAAGCCGACCATGCTAGATATACAGTAATAATTATTGAAAAAATGATTGAGATAATGATTTTTAAACCTTTTTTCATTAGCCAAGCAAAGGAGTTGAACAATTCAAAGGTAATTTCCTATCGTAGCAAAGGAAAATAAAGCGATCGCAATAACTGTAAATATTTTTATTTCTCTACTTAACGAGTCTTTTATCTCCGTCAACGAGTCTTTTATCTCCGTTAACGAGTCTTTTATCTCCGTCAACGAGTCTTTTATCTCCGTCAACGAGTCTT
>NZ_JAWJTF010000135.1:0-801 GCF_048836525.1 Nostoc sp. CALU 546 | reverse complement strand
ACGAGGCTTTTAGCTCCGTTAACGAGGCTTTTATCTCCGTCAACGAGCCTCTGAACTCATTTATGATGGTAAAACTTGAAATCCAGCTTGATAAAAATGATTATCTAAGGTTAAAGCTGTAACAATCTCTCGTTGTTGCATAACGATAAATGATAAACAATCAGTGAGAGAATAAGATTTGTCTTTATGCTTTTGAAAATATTCCCATCCCTGATTAAATAGAGTTCGATCGATTTCGATTAATTCTATATCAGGACTTTCCAATAACCGATTACCAACTTCAACAGCTTTATAATGAAGGTTTAGACTATTAAAAAAATTAACAACTTCATCAAAGATGTATGTTGTTGTGATTAAAACAGATTTAGACTTTATTAAAGTAGCCAAATTTTGTAATACTTTTTGATGAGCATCTTCATTTTTGATTTCCAGAGCTAAAATATAGCTGGTATCTAAAAAGTAGATACTTCTCATGGGTTATAGAGATAGCGATCGTGGTTAATTGCACTATCTGTTACATCACATTCCACAGGATTTGAACCTAAATCCCAAATAGAAGATGTTTGTTTGATGCTAGTAATAATAATTTTTCCATTTTCTTGAATAATCTCAAACTCTTGGTTTTCTCCTAATAGTTCTTTAGGAATTAATAATCCGTTTTCTGTTGCTGTTAGTTTCATCTTTAATTACGTCGATTTAGTTTATAAGTTAATTAAATGAATTTGCTTTAAGGCGGGCAAGATGCCATTGGTGTCAACTTAAGCTTAAACGCTTATTCCACATACGTTTTACCCCCCTTAA
>NZ_JAWJTF010000184.1:564-6543 GCF_048836525.1 Nostoc sp. CALU 546 | reverse complement strand
GGGCGGGCATGGAAGCCAACCGAGAATACCGCGATTCTTGGTTGTTTGAATAGATGTTTTTCCTCCCCCCTTAAAGCTACGGTGTACACACAAGTCAAAAAAAGATCAATTTCTCATTGTTCGCTGGTTTATCTCGTTCCTATGCTCTGCATAGGAATGCCTGATTAGAGGCTCTGCCTCTAGTCAGATATTGAGTCAGAGACTCAATGAATGCATTCCCAGTCGGAGACTGGGAACGAGGAAATGCTTATCAAGCTAGGTTTTTAGGACTTGTGTGTACACGGTAGCCTTGGAAAGGGGGGAAATAGAAAATCCAGTTCCCTCCTCTTTGCAAGTTATAATCAACGCCTCTTATCCCTTTGGAGTGCGAAAAGGGGAAATAGAAAATCCAGTTCCCTCCCCTTTGCAAGGGGAGGGTTAGGGTGGGGTAAAACGCTGGTTAATCTAAAACGTTTTTTTACCAACAAGAGGACTTTTCAAACATCCTCTAACTGAAAAGCGTCTTACTCGTGGTCTAAATACGTAAAATCTACTGCGACATTGCAACATTCATCATCAAAATTGCAATGTTCTTCATCAAGATTGCAACATTCCTCATTAACATTGCAATGTTCTTCACCAAGAAGAAAGCATTTCTTATCAACATTGCAATGTTCTTCATTAACATTGCAACATTCCTTACGAACATTGCAATATTCCTTATCAACATTGCAACATTCCTCATTAACATTAAAGCAATTGTGAAGAAAAACAGATACAGGCTAAAAATTAAGAAAAATTACTCAGACTTGGTTGTATTTTTTTAAAAAATACAATTATTCCCTAATTTTACTGAACCAGAAAACAGCCTTGGTAAGGCAAAGTAGCTTTATAAGCATCTCGAAGGAATATATTTATGTCTCGTAAAAAACGTACATCCCGTGTTCTCAAAAAAGCTGAATTGAGATCCGCTGGACTGAAAGCAATTGATTCAAATATGGATTTTGGTGATAATTGCGATTTGCAAAACTTGACTAAATCAATTGAGCAATTACGGACTATGCTTGATGCTTATAACACTGCTTTAACTGTAATTGACTCTTCCAAAACTAAAATTGATGAGATGGAAAAAATTTTAAGCAATCTTACAGATAAGATGGTAAGGGGAGTTGCTTTTAAATATGGCAAAGACAGCAGCGAATATGAAATGGCGGGTGGTATTCGTGATAGCGAACGTATTCGCAAAAGCAGATTGAGCCGCTTAAAAGCTGTTTCAGAAGAAATATCAGATGAAAATGCTAAAACCGCTTAATAAAGTACGACGGTAAGCAGGAGGAAAAGGATAAAAAATATTCTCGCAAGGGATGTGGAGAATGAACAAACGCTACATTGTTTATTAAAACCTGTTTTTTTACTCCTGCAATTGCCTATAGTGAAGCGTAACCTATTGCAATTTCTTCTAGCTACTGATCCTCTTTGATAAGCAATAATTATATACAGCTACTATCAGGCATTTTCACGCATATTAGATTATGCACTTTGTAGTATAGTCTCATCTTTTATAATGTTGAAAACACTGCAAAATGGGAGCTTTAACAATTTTACTTGTCTAAATACTGATTAGAGTTTATAGTGGTACGGTGTTTTCCGTTCCACTTTACTCGGCAGGTTTATAGCATGATTTATTCTGGCAAATTACAAAAGTATTTTGCAGGTTTTTCTGTATCTGTAATATTAGTAGCTGATTTTGTACTCACCCAAAAAACGCCTCCAGTTTCAGCCCAAACGGTAAATACATCTATCGGTAATGCTGTAACATTCAGTTGCAATGATAGTGAAGCGACAATTAAAGGTAAAAATGGGGCCAGAGTACTTAATGGACAAACCAGTATTTATATTGGTTATCAGCAACTTTCAAATAACAAAAATCCTATAACTATTCGCTTCAATAATGGGATAAAAGCATGGTGTCGTACTGATTACGAAACAACCAGAGACGATGGTACAGGTTACGGATTGTATTGGAATGGAAGTAATGTTTTATATGGGGTTTACTCTTCTACTGGTAGTCAGTCTGGTAATGATTTTCGCCGTTTTGCCATTGGACGTTGGTTGCCTAGCTATGGTAGCGGAGGCGGGCCAAAAGTCGCAGTTATAGCCCGGATTAATCCAGCTAATGGCGATGTTTCCGATGCCACATTTTTATCTGCTAAAAAGGCGGATAATGGACAAACTAACTCTTTAGTGGTCAACAACCTATCATGGAATAGCACAAATTCAACTTTGACTGTGCAAGCAAAATCATGGTGGACTCCCCGCCGCGCTAATACAAATTCTATGAGTTGTTCTGGTTCATCACCTTATCAATATACAGCCATATTTACTGGTGACTTAAGAAAGATGAACTGGGCTTCAGCAAATACTTGTAGTTAAAAAGTTAGGATTCAACTCTCAAATTGAAGAAGCATATTTTTTGCAGTTGTTTGAGAATTGAAAAAGCCCTAGCGAATAAAATTCACAGTTACACAAATACAGCAGTTGTTTTTTACATAAAGTACAAAGATTCGAGTTTTGAGGCAGGAAGTAAAAACTCTTTCTAGATGATGTGTGAGTCCTACCTTTTGTACCTCAGTTACTTGTAAACTGTTGTAAGAGCTACACCAACTTGAGCTAATAGAACATGAAAATTTCTTAACCCGCCTGTGCGGGTTTTGTCTGTGTAAATGCAGTTTCTAAGCGCCAATTGAACTTCTGATTCCTAACTCCTAAATTCTGCTGTATCTATCCCTAATTTCTCCCATTTGGACGCTGAATAATCGTCTCCACCACGCGCCGCTTCGCCTTTGGATCAATCCCTACCAAACGCACATATTCACCGCTATACTCTGTTAGAGTTGATTCCAAATTGGAGATTGCATCAGACTCAGCATCAATGTGGCTATTAACACAACTTTGCCAAGAACCTGTGCGAAAACGACGTTCATCTACGTGTTCAATACTAATTTTGTAACCTTGAGATAATAATTGCCGAATCTGTTCTTGTGTCTCTAGAGTCAAATGTGGACTTGACGCTTGCTGTTTCTGGAATCCATTAGTTTTTACTTCTTGAGTTGCACGATTTGACGGTTGACTAATTGGTGTTACAGCAGCAGGTGGTGCAGATTGATTATAATTACCACCTCGATTTAGTCGGTTGTAATCATCAACTAAGTGGGAATTTTCCACCCGTTTTTGTTCACCAACGAGAAAGTTACCAGACTCAATTAAGTGAGACAGCCTGAAATCTGGCTTTTTAAATTCTGGTGGCCCTTGAGTGCTGTTAACTACATTTAAGGATATCTGCTCAAAACCTACCTTATGAATGTAGTTGCGGATTTGTTCGTCATAAATGCGCGATCGCAAAGCGCTAAAAAAGTCAATGGACTGATTGATAAAAGTATCAACTAGCTGTTCAACTTCTTTTTGTGACAGTCCATCCGGTTCAAAAATCCCCTTGACAATTCCCACCTTGTCGTCTCTATCTGGTTCCCAGTAGAATTTCTCCATCCGTCCATCCCGAATTAACGGTGCATAGAGGGTAGAAAAATCATTACCTGTGACAATAATCGGCACACGATGCAAAGGTGTGGAATCATAACTTCCCGGCAACTGCACATCTGTGGGATTATCAGCAATATTCATCAGTGTGGCATTTACCAACTGCGTATTGACGGTATATTGAGTACCTTCATCAAAACGTCCAGCACCAGCATCTAAATCGTTAATCATCAGTACACACATTTTGCCGCGTACTTTGATCAATTCTGCTGTTTCCCGATAGCGTAGCCGAATCAACCGCGCTGGATCTCCTGCATCTGGACTTTCCAATTCGCCGCCAGATACGTGAGTCACTTCGATACCCATTTTCTCGAAGACTAATTGACATTGAAATGTTTTGCCTTCACCTTTGCGTCCATGAATACCCAAAATCACGGGAACTCGCACGCCAGGAAGTTTCAGGAAATTTTTAGTGATGTGGACAGCAAGTTTGTCCAAAAAGCGGGGAGCGATGTAGTAACCCATGAGCTTGTATGATGAAAAATTAACACTTCTAAGGTTAATGTTAAGTTTTTTTTGAGGATAGCGATCGCTTTTCTTTCATACAGGATACAGTTTAGCTATGCCTAAGCGCAGCTAAACCTAGTACAGCACGGCAAAAATAAACCACCCATTCCCAATCAACAAAACCCTTACGCTGTCTTCATTTTTAATTTTTAATTTTTAATTTTTAATTCCGCCTTGCGGTACTAGGCATCGCCGCAATCAGTTTAAATTTTATAAAGGAATGTTACACAGTTATTTAACTTTGGGAATTCTACTATAGGACTCGTATTTGATTTTTGAAAAAAACTCAGTACACTTTTATTCCTTCTTCCCTGTTCCCCGTTACCTCTTCCCTGTTCCCTCCCTACGCAAATAATTTCAGGAATCAAAGCGGATTCCTATATTTTGCGATTTCTTTAAGGAATAGCTTGTAGTTAGACGATAATAATTACATTTGCCAATAAAAGCACAGTTATGATCTGCTGCCTTAATTCAGATTGCCACAATCCGCCCAATAGCGATCGCACAATGTTTTGCTTCAGCTGCGGTACAGGATTGGTAGTGCTGAGAAACCGCTATCGCCCGATTAAATCATTAGGTGCTGGGGGATTTGGTAAAACTTATTTGGCAGAAGATATAGACAAATTGAATCAAAAATGTGTCATTAAACAATTTGCACCACAAGTGCAAGGAACTGGCGCACTGCAAAAAGCCACAGAATTATTTGAACAAGAAGCAAGGCGACTCGAACAATTAGGCGAACATCCGCAAATTCCCACACTATTGGCGTATTTTGAGCAAGAAAATCGTCTGTATTTAGTGCAGCAATTTATCGATGGGCAGAATTTATTGGCTGAATTACAACAGCAGGGAATTTTCAACGAGCAAAAAATCAGAGAATTATTGCTCGATTTGTTAGATATTCTCAAAACAGTTCATCACCACAAAGTTATTCACCGCGATATCAAGCCAGAGAATATTATTCGTCGCAGTGATGGCAAGTTGGTACTAATTGACTTGGGTGCATCCAAGCAACTGACAGCAACGGTGATAACGCAAATAGGAACAACCATTGGTTCCTTTGGTTATGCGCCACTGGAACAAATGCAAGGAGGTGAAGCTTACCCAGCCAGTGATTTATATAGTGTTGGCGCAACTTGCTTTCACCTGTTGAGTGGAATTCACCCTTGGGAACTTTGGCAACGACAAGGTTATGGTTGGGTTACTAATTGGCGACAATATTTGCAGCAACCAGTAAGTCAAGAATTAGGGCGAATCCTGGATAAGTTGTTGCAAGAAGAATACCAGCAGCGTTATCAGTCGGCGGCGGAAGTTTTACAAGCGTTAAATTCACAGCCAATACCAGTAACTCAGCCTCTTACACCTCCAATTACTCCATCACCCCGCCAAAAAAATTCTATTCCAATATATCTTGTTGTTATTCCATTAATTGTATTGATGGGTGGTGGTACTGTTTATTTGCTAGGACTGACAAATCCAATAAGAATAGAACAGAAAAGTGCTGATACTTATTATAAAGAAGGATTAAAAAAATACAATAACAAAGATTTTCGCGGTGCAATTGAAGACTATACTCAAGCCATCAAAATTAATCCCAACTATGTAGATGCTTATATAAATCGGGGTTTAGCTCACGATGAGTTAGGAGATAAGCCAGCAGCAATTGAAGATTACAGCCAAGCCATTAAAATTAATCCCAACTATGCACTAGCTTATTACAATCGTGGTGTAGCTCGCTCTGTTTTAGGAGATAAGCAAGCAGCAATTGAAGATTACAACCAAGCCATCAAAAATAATCCCAACTATGCACTAGCTTACTACAATAGAGGTATAACTCACGATGATTTAGGAGATAAGCAAGCAGCAATTGAAGATTACAACCAAGCCATCAAAAAT
>NZ_JAWJTF010000184.1:0-343 GCF_048836525.1 Nostoc sp. CALU 546 | reverse complement strand
TACTACAACCTGGGTTTAGCTCACTCTAATTTAGGAGATAAGCAAGCAGCAATTAAATATTTTCGTAAATCTGCTGATTTGTATAAGCAACAAGGAAAAGAAAGTGACTATGAATATGCTCTAAAACGCATTACACAACTTGAGAAATAATTAGATTACCAACTGGTTCAAAAGTCAGCAATATTATTTGCAAAAGAGAAAAATTATAGTAATCAGGGTTAATCAAGATGACCACTGTAGAAATTGACCAGTTACGGGAACAAGACGCTATCAAGAATTGTTAGCTAAACTCAAATAAAAGGGGGCGTTGCATATTTGCGGAATGATTTTGCTAGTTTTGTGG
>NZ_JAWJTF010000147.1:0-19669 GCF_048836525.1 Nostoc sp. CALU 546 | reverse complement strand
TTTGTCATCAAACTAAAATGACAGATACCATACTAGCCTTGAGTATCTTTGTTTGTCGATCGCCATCGCTACTTTATGGCATGTTAGTGTTGGAGGTGCTATTGATGCCAATTTGCCTATTAGTAGTTTAGACGAATTACCACAAACCCACGTTGCACGACGCAATTTGAAAAATAGTGTCTTCCATCGTTGTCTCTCATGTTTCCGT
Source organism: Nostoc sp. CALU 546 (assembly GCF_048836525.1). Taxonomy (NCBI): domain Bacteria; kingdom Bacillati; phylum Cyanobacteriota; class Cyanophyceae; order Nostocales; family Nostocaceae; genus Nostoc; species Nostoc sp. CALU 546. The sequence goes on along the minus strand of NZ_JAWJTF010000147.1, from coordinate 19,461 downwards.
CGTGGATTTTTAGTGATTAAGGCTGCCGTTCTTAATCGTCTTCCCCTACCTCAAGGTAGCTTTTTCCCTGAACCTTGGCCTTCCTTGACTCCACAACTCCATGTCTCTCAAATCACCCTCTCTACTGCCTGATTTTTAAATACCTACCCTTGAAAGGTAGGGAGTGGGGAGTGGGGGATGGGGAATGGGGATTAGGGATTAGGGATTAGGAAAATTCTTTCCCTGTCACTACTCCCTACTCCCCACTCCCTATTTTTGTTCTGCTGGTAAAATCTTGTTTTGTAGCCAAGCCATTGCTTTATCTAGCACTAAGCCAACAATACCGATATAAACTAGAGCTAAAATCACTTCGCTGACGTTGTTATTTTGATAAGCGTCCCAGATAAAGAAGCCAATTCCGACAATACCGGACATGACGATTTCGGCGGCGATAATCGCTAACCAAGCTAAACCGATCGCAATTCTCAAGCCGGTAAAGATGTAGGGTAATGCCGCCGGAATCAAAATATTAGTGAAATATTCTTTGCGGCTAAGTTGCAGAACTTTGGCGACGTTGTTGTAATCTTGGGGAATTTGGGTAACACCGACAGCAGTGTTAATTAAGATGGGCCAAATGGCGGTGATGAAGATTACGAATAAGGCTGCGGGTTCGTTTTGTCGTAAAGCTGCTAAAGAAATGGGAACCCAAGCTAGAGGTGGTACTGTCCGCAGTAGTTGAAAGATGGGGTCTAATGCTTTGGACATGGTTTTATTCACCCCAATCAAAATGCCCAAGCCAATACCAACGATCGCAGCTAGGGTATAACTGATAGCAACCCGTTGCAAACTAGCGAGAATCTGCCAAAATAGACCTTTATCAATGCCACCTCGGTCATAAAATGGCCAGAGAATCAAAACCCAAGTGTCTTGGATAACCTGTATTGGCCCTGGTAATGTGGCTCCCGGAGTCCAGGCGAATAATTGCCAGAGAATCAGGAAAATTGCGATCGCGATCGTTGGTGGTATAAGATCGGGAAATTGCTTTTTCAGGCTGGATATAAAGCCATTACTCAATCTAGGGTTTGCAGGGCGTTTTTGGGCGAGTGTCATGATGCTGTGTTCTCCTCAAATTTTATTTGTTATTTGTCATTTGCAATATCTCTAGACGCGATGAATCGCGTCTCTACAAGAGAGGAATTGCATCTCTATTTTTTGATTTTGAGACTCTTCAAATATTCTTCTGGCTTTTCGGGGTCAAATTTGATGCCATCAAAAAACTCTTCTACACCACGGGATGTATTTGTAGGAATATCAGCAGTAGCGATGCCAGCTTCTTTGGCAGCTTCTTTCCAAATATCTTCGCGGTTGACTTTGTTGATAAGTTCCTTAGCTTTAGCAGCATTATTGTCTAGGTAATCTTTTGGCAAGAATCCCCAACGAACATTTTCAGTGATGAACCACAAATCATGACTCTTGTAGGGATAGGAAACACTACCTTTTTCATCTTTCCAGTAGTAAGCAGCCATTGATTTATCATCAATCTTGCGACCATCACCCATGTCATATTTGCCTTGGTATGGATCTGCTAATATTTCCGGTGAAGAAAGATTGAAATAATTACGTCCAGCGAGAATTTGAGCCGCTTCTTTGCGGTTGTCAAAATTATCTAACCACTGTTGGGCTTCCATAATTCCTTTTAAAATTGCTTTGGTAGCCTTGGGATTTTTATCAACCCAGTCGCCTCTCATGGCAAGGTATTCTTCAGGATGATTCTTCCAAATTTCTGCGGTTAATGCTGCTACGTAGCCGATTTTGTCTTGCACCAAGCGATAAGGCCAAGGATCGCCTGTACTAAAGGCATCCATTGTTCCTGTTTTCATGTTGGCTACAGTTTGCGCCGCTGGTACTGTGAGCAATTTGACATCTGCATCTGGGTCTAAGCCACCTGCTGCTAACCAGTAGCGAATCCATAAATCTTGGTTGACGTGGGGAAAGGTGAATGCAGCAGTGAAGGGGGTTGAGGATTTTAATTCGGTAAATAGGGACTTAGCGCCAGCGAGTTGTAAGCTAATACCTTTGCCTTGGTGCTTGCTGGCGATCGCAATTCCATTTCCATGTGTAATTAATTGACATAATACATACATGGGGATTTTTTGATTGCCCTTGGTAATTAAACCTTCTGAAATTAAATGTGGCATTGGCATCTGCCATTGACCGCCATCTATCCCACCACCGGCAGAACCAATTTCTACGTTGTCTCTAGCTGCACCCCAAGAAGCTTGTTTGGAAAGGTCAACATTAGTCATCCCATACTTTGCAAAAAAGCCTTTTTCTTTAGCAATAATTAAAGGAGCCGCTTCTACAATGGGAATATATCCTAACTTGACTGTAGTAGTTTCTGGTGTTTGTTCAGGGCTAATATTAGCAACCGTTTGAGCAGTTGGCTGTGCTTGAGTGCTTCCACCAGTTAGGTTTTCAGGAGGATTACCCAAACAGCCTTTGAGGAATACAGCACCCGCAGATGCTCCGGCTGTGAAGATGAATTTGCGGCGAGAAATTTGATTAAAAAATTCTGTCATAAATATCTCCTGAAAATGTAAATGTTATTTTTATAGCTATGACAATTTAGGCAAAAAACCTTATGTTTCTTGCATTATTAATGATTAATCAAGCTATATTTGACCAAGCGATCGCAGCCATTTCATCAATGAAATAGCTAGCTATATAAAAACTCGGTTAAATTATTGGCTCTGCTTTTCTAGTGTGATGCAGAGGTGTCATTCACCTTGTTGAAATCAGTTTACAGCCTTTGAAGCCGAAATTGTTAACTTGGAGTCGGGATTATTAAACAAATATTAGATTGGATGTATAAGGAAAAATTTATCTATTTTCCTTAACTATAGGAATAATTTTTAATATATCAACTATTATTTATGAAGACTATTGTGTTTACTTTATGATTGACTATCTTCACTTCTTTTGTAACTTAAATTTTAGTAGTAATTTGTCATCTATAAGTTTTTATTTATCACAGCTATTATGTTATCTCTATAATTTAGGAATCGTACTGCGATGAGAGCGAGATGGTAAGGCTGGGAAAGCTGTAGACCTAAGTAAACACCCCAAATAGGTGTATTTCTTATCCAGCGATCGCAACTATCTGCCATTTCCAACACCACGAAGAAACCCCGTCTCTTTAAGCAGCTGCCGTAGCTCTTTGTGACGAAGTTTCGTATCCTTGTTGTTGTTTTCCCACATATCAGAAAAGAAGTCTTGCATCAGCGCAATGATACTGCGGTACTTGACGATGCTGGCAACATAAAAATTATCTAACTTCATGACTCCATCAGCATGTATCTGCTCAATGTTGTCGAGTAATATAGAGCGCAGTTCATAAGGTTTTAAGCCTTCTTTTATGCCATATTTTTCCATAATCCGGCGTTTATCGTTCTCCGAACACAAATCATATGGCGCTCGAATCAGATGACCAAGATTCCGCAGAACTTCTCCGTAGTCATAAAATCTGTTCTGCTTAAAAAAAGACTCTTCATCTTTCGTCAACGTAAAACTCTTATCAAGTACCAAACCAAAATCGGTCAAATATGTCCGCTTACCGTCGGTGAGGATATTGCGAAAATGTGCGTCAAAGTGGATGATTCCCTTCGTTCTCAAAAAGGTAATCGTCGTGCGTAAGTCATTTAGGGGTTTTTGAAGTTTGTTGGGGTTTTCCCGCAGCCATGTTTCCAGAACATGGGGTATGTACTCTAGAAACAGAACCAACTCATAGTTGGCGATCGCTCTATCTAACATATAATTGCCGGCGTTGGTACTATTGCCCCAGTACTCCACATAACTTTTTAGACGCGATCGATCAACATCCGCCCGCCGCCCGGAGAAAGGAATAATCCGATAATGGTACATCAGTGGGAAAGTGGCAATTACGCCCGACAATACCCAGTTGGTTGTCTTGATATGGGTAACAAGTTCCCGAAAGACTCCAAAACCAGTGGAACCGAAGCCGTAATTACAGTAAGTCGGCAGATTGTAGAGGTTTCTGGTGGAGAACAGGTTGTCATATTCGATGTTTGTAACCGGAACACGTTTCACAAAGACCTTAGATTCCCCAAGGACGATGGTGTGATTCATTCCCCAACCCGTACTCGACTCATGCGACTCACTATTGTCAAATAGAGAACGCAATTGTGCATTATCCAACTGAGCGATTTGTGAACTGAGCTTGAAGTACCTCTTCCTTCTAAGTTCTATATGCTTCTTAGGCATTTTCACCCGTCCAGCTACAGTATGAGAAACTTTAAAACTATTCTGATACCAATTCAATTAATGATTGCAACACATCCTTGGCTCAAGACGCGATGAATCGCGTCTCTACAAGGCAAACAATGGGAGTAGTTTACGTAGTGTATTCGGCGTTAATCTTCACGTAGTCGTAACTCAAATCACAACCCCAAGCTTTACCCACACCATAACCATTGCCAACGTTAACGGAGATTAACACCGTATCCTGTTGCAGATAAGCACCCGCCGCTGCTTTTTTCAAATAAGCACTTGCTGCTGCACGGTCAAATTGCAGAGGTTGTCCATTTTCTAACATTAAGAAATCCCCTAGCTTAATTTGCAGGTTTTCTTGCTCAAATGCTACACCTGCACGTCCGGCGGCGGCGGCGATGCGTCCCCAATTTGGATCGCGGCCAAAGATTGCAGATTTAACTAAGGATGAACCGGCGATGGTTTTGGCTATTTGTCGGGCTGAGAGTTCATCATGAGCGCCAGTCACTTCCACTTCAATGAGACAAGTTGCACCTTCACCATCACGAGCGATCGCTTTGGCTAAATGCTGGCAAACTGCTGTTAACATCGCCTCTAATTTCTCTGCTTCTGCACCCCATTCTATAATTGCTGGGGTGCGAGATTGACCGTTTGCCAAGGCAATTAAGCTGTCGTTGGTGCTGGTATCACCATCCACAGTGATGGAATTAAAGCTTCTATCAGCTGCTCTTGCTAACATCTGTTGCCAAAGGTGAGGCGAAACCACAGCATCACAAGTCACAAATGCCAGCATGGTTGCCATGTTGGGGTGAATCATGCCGGAACCTTTGGCAATGCCGCCAATTCGTACTGGGCGATCGCCTATAGTTGTCTCTAGGGCAATGGATTTAGTTACCAAGTCTGTAGTGATAATCGCTCCGGCGGCGGCATCTGAGCCTGTTTCTGATAGTGCTGCTACTACCTTGGGAATCCCGCTTCGCAAAGCATCCATCTTAATTCTTTGACCAATCACACCAGTGGAAGCTAATAATATAGATTCAGATGGAATGTTTAATGCTTGACCTACTGCCAGAGCAGATTCTAAGGTATCAAGGTAGCCTTGAGTCCCTGTAGCGGCGTTTGCTTGTCCAGCGTTGCAGAGGATGGCACGAGCGCTTTGTTTGGCTTGCAAGCGTTGGCGACAATATTCTACGCAGGCAGCTTTCACTTGACTAGTGGTGAATACACCCGCTGCGATCGCTTCTGCTTCTGAGAAGATCAAAGCTAAATCTGGTAACCCCGAAGGTTTCAACCCTGCGGTAATTCCCGCCGCTTGATACCCCCTTGGTGCTGTGATACCACCTGTTATTTCTTGCCAATCTGCCATTATTTTTCCTTATAACTATTAGGTTAAATATGTCAATTTGTGCTTAAAAAAGTTCTGAGGGCTGAGTTAGGAGTCAGGAGTTATTAGTTTTTCCATACTTCCTCTGCTTCCCAGTCTCCAGTCTCTTTTATTTGCTGATGGCAATAATAATGCACTAATTGACGATTGGCATAATTGTTTTTATCTTTCGTCATAAGAAAGGTAAAAGTAAAAAAAGGAGAGTTACTGAGGTCGCTCTCTAGATTATCAAGGTGCATCTACTTATTGCACTCTCTCATTTATCGAACAGAATAAAGGCGTGAGTCGTCAGAATGGGCTAAACCTTAGCTATCCGCTAAGGTTTAGCCCATTCTGACTTCTGAATTCTTCTTCAACTTCTAAGGTTTAATACTTATTAATTGAGATTATTAAAAATAATCTTATGAGATTATCCCTAAATATTAGAAAAATAAAATAAAAAAGAGAGCCACTTAGGCAGCTCTCCAGATCATCAGGGTGCATCTACTTACCACAGCATATCATTTCAAGTATGCGGGTTGTCACCATCTTTTATATGAAGATTTTGTAAAGAAGCACCGAGAAAATACTTACTTGGGAATTGGGTACAGGTGAAAAACCTACTGCAACTCCCCCATACACTCCTCATCCAGCAATGTTCTGTCTTATTAGTTACGATGGGTGAATAAGTTCGTAGTAAGGACTTTAGTCCTAGATTTTTAAGCACTGAAGTGCTTACTACAAACTCATCATATTTAACTCAGTTTGGGGGTTTAAGTCCCCTGGATTTACAGGCACAACGTTTTGATGCCTAAGCTAAATCCCCGGACGCTCTCTACGAGACGCTAAAAGCGAACGCAGACTCGCTAACGCAAAACGTAATTACGAATTATGTTAGCGACGCAGGAGCGTCATTACGAATTACGAATTCCGCCTTGCGGTACTAAGCGTTCAGTTTCTTCTCGACCAATTCGTTAGTCAGCTTAGGATCAGCACGTTTACCTGTCTTTTTCAGAACTTGTCCAACAAAGAAGCCTTTGAGGTTGGTGTTACCGTTGCGATACTTTTCTAGTTCTTTGGGATTGGCGGCTATAACTTCATCAATGATGGGTTCTAGTACACTAGGATCGGTGATTAACTCTTGACCTGCAAAGGCTTTCTCAGGAGAAACACCACTGAGCAAATCTGGCAGCTTTTCTTTAGCTTGAGCATTACTAATTTTGCCTGTTTCAATGCGAGTGATGATATCTGCTAAATTGATGGGAGTCAGGGCGATTTCAGTAATATTAAGTTTTTGCTTATTGAGGTAGGCTGCAATATCTTGAGTAATCCAGTTAGCAGCAGCTTTGGGATTTGCTCCAGCTGCGATCGCAGTTTCAAAATATTCGGTTACTGGACGATCTTCTGTCAATACTCGCGCATCATAAACTGAAAGCCCTAACTCATTTTCATAATGATGGCGTTTTTGGGCTGGTAATTCTGGTAATTCACTACGCCATTGCTCTAATTGGGCATTTGTCACCTCAATTGGTGCTAAATCTGGTTCTGGGAAGTAGCGATAATCGCTAGAACCTTCCTTTACCCGCATACTACTTGTGCGTTGAGCGCCTTCTTCCCACAGCCGAGTTTCTTGGATGATGCGCTCCCCTGCTTCGATTGCGGCGATTTGGCGCTCAATTTCGTAATCAATCGCCCGTTGGATGGCGCTGAAGGAGTTCATGTTTTTAATTTCTACCTTAGTGCCAAACTCCTTTCGTCCGACTGGACGCACAGAAATATTGACATCGCAACGCAGAGATCCTTCTTGCATATTGCCGTCACTCACACCGAGATAGCGGACAATCCGACGCAATTCTTCAGCATATTCAGCAGCTTCTAGCCCAGAACGCAAATCCGGCTCTGAGACGATTTCGACTAATGGTATACCTGCGCGATTGTAGTCTACTAAAGAATAGGAAGAACCAGAAAGGCGATCGCTACCTGCGTGTACCAATTTCCCAGCATCTTCTTCCATGTGCAGACGGGTGATTCCAATGCGTTTGCGAGTTGGATTCCCCTCAGCATCTACCAACTCAATTTCTAACCAACCGTGTTCTGCGATCGGTAAATCGTATTGAGAAATTTGGTAATTTTTGGGTAAATCAGGATAAAAATACTGTTTTCGGTCAAACTTGCTATATTTAGCGATTTGACAATTCAGTGCCAAACCAGCTTTAACGGCGTATTCTAATACTTTTTCATTGAGTACAGGTAAAACCCCAGGCAAACCCATGCAAACCGGGTCAATGTTAGTATTGGGGTCAGCACCGAATGCCGTAGAGCTATTAGAAAAAATCTTGGTGTTAGTACTTAGCTGACAATGGGTTTCTAGACCAATAATCGCTTCATACTCAGTTTTTACAGTCGTAGCAGTCGTCATAATATCACTATTTCAGCATAATCCTTCTTAGGGTACTATTGTAGCGGCGTATTGAGTTGCGCTGAAGACGGTTATTTGGGTGAGTAATGCTTACCCTGTTGAGCTTGAAAAAGAAGGTGCAAACCTAAAGTGAAGAAAATCTTGATTATTGGTTCTGGGGGTGCTGGCAAATCTACCCTAGCCCGCGAATTGGGAACCATTTTAGGCTTAGAAGTCATTCACTTGGATGTTTGGTACTGGAATCCTGGTTGGGTTGAGACTCCAAAAACTAAATGGCAAAGTATTATCCAAGACCTAACCTTGCGAGAATCTTGGATTATGGATGGTAACTATGGTGGTACTCTCGACATTCGTTTGTCGGTTGCAGACACGGTAATTTTTTTAGATTTTCCCCGGCTTTTATGTTTGTCGCGAGTGATTAAACGTCGCTTGATGTATGCTGGGAAATCCAGACCTGATATGGCATCAGATTGTCCTGAAAGATTGAATTGGGAATTTCTTAAATATATATGGTCATACCCAATTATTCGTCGTCCTGGAATTCTAGAAAAACTTAGTCAAGTAACACCAAACCGACAAGTTATTATTCTCCGCAAATCCGCAGAAGTCAGAGATTTTTTGCAAAATATTTCCCGCCATTAAAATTTACTAAATTGATAGACAAGTATGAAAGATTTGATTGCTTCCCTTATTCGTCGTTATTTAGGACTTACGCATTAACAGAAAATACCAAATATGGATTCTTTGAAAAAGCACGTCTGTCGTAGGGGTTTAGCACTGCTAAACCCCTACAGATGACCATCGAAGAACGATTAATAAAAGGCTGAAACGACCCATTTCTATAAATACACGCAAATTAAAAAATGCCTGGGAGTGTTGCCGTGTTTCCACCCCAGGCATTTTTTATTCTTAACTTGCTCCTCACACACAAATAGAGGATATCACTACTTCTATCAAATAGCAAGTATATTGAGTGACACATCTAAAATCGTACAAACAATCTAATTTCTGACAAATTAAAAAGCGCTTGGGAGTGTTGCCGTGTTTCCACCCCAGGCGCTTTTTATTTTTAACTTGCTCCTCACACACGATTAAAATATATCACCACTCCTATAAAAGAGCAAGTATATTGTGTGACACTTTCAAAACCGCACACTTGAGGGTCAATGATTTAGTGTAAAAAGTGACGTACACCAGTTAAAACCATCAGTAAACCTAGTTCGTTAGCAGCTTTGATTGAATCTTTATCGCGCAAACTTCCTCCTGGTTGGACGATGGCTGTAATTCCTGCGGCTGCGGCTGTTTTCACCGAATCATCGAAGGGGAAGAATCCATCGCTAGCTAGAGTTGCACCTTTGGCTTTTTCCCCGGCTTGTTCTAGGGCAATTTTAACTGAGCCGACACGGTTCATTTGACCAGCACCTACTCCTAGTGTAGTGCGATCGCTTGTCACAACAATGGCATTGGATTTAACGTGTTTGCAAACTTTCCACGCAAACAGCAATTCGGCTAATTCGCTGTCGGTGGGTTGACGTTCAGTGACTACTTGCCATTGACTGGTGTCAGCAATTATATCATCGCTAGTTTGGACAAGGAAACCACCTGCGATCGCTTTTACTGTATCCTTGGGGCCACTGCTCAAATCAGCTAGAGTCAAAACCCGCACGTTAGATTTTTTGCCAAGGATTTCTTGCGCTTCGGCATCACAACTTGGTGCAACCACACATTCCAAAAATGTTTTGGTTAATTCGCTGGCTGTCGCCGCATCAATTGGACGGTTGAGTGCGACAATTCCACCAAAAGCAGAAGTAGAATCAGCATTGAAAGCTTTTTGGTACGCTTCGGAAATAGTACTTCCCAGTGCAGTGCCACAGGGATTTGTATGTTTGATAATCGTTACGGCTGGGGTATCAGTGAATTCAGCAATAATTCGGCGTGCGGCTTCTAAATCAACCAAGTTATTGTAACTAAGTTCTTTGCCTTGGAGTTTGGTCGCGGCTGCCCATCCCGTTGGAGTAGTACCAGTTTGATACCAGGTGGCGGGTTGATGGGGATTCTCGCCGTAACGCAGAGATTGCAATTGTGTACCGTTGAGGGTGTACTGCTGTGCTTCTGCGAGATAAGATGCGATCGCTTGATCATAACTAGCAGTGTGCGAAAATCCTTTTAAAGCTGCCTTTTGGCGAAACTCTAGGGATGCTTCGCCGTTATTTTGGCGCAATTCCTGCAAATACTCGTCATACTGTGCTGGATCGCATAATACAGCGAGATGGGCGAAGTTTTTCGATGATGCCCGTAGCATAGCCGGGCCACCGATATCAATTTGCTCAACAGCTTCTAATAATGTTACCCCTGGTTTAGCGATCGTTTCCTCAAAAGGATATAAATTCACCACCACTAAATCAATCGGGCGAATTTGGTTATTTTCTAAATCTGTAATATCTTCGGGAAAATCGCGCCGTGCCAAAATCCCACCATGAATTCTGGGATGCAGCGTTTTGACTCGACCACCTAAAATTTCTGGAGAACCTGTGTAATCTGCAACTTTGGTGACAGGGAGTCCCGCATCTTTGAGGGCTTGGGCTGTTCCCCCACTGCTGATTAAATCAAAGTCGAATTCTTCAACCAAGCTACGGGCTAGGTCAATTATACCAGTTTTGTTAGATACACTCAGCAGGGCTAGACGCGCCATTGATCAATTCCTTAAAAGTAGGCTAGAAGCGAAGGATCTCAAGTTTTGCATAAGCCTTGCTTCACTTCAAGACCATAAGGATTGAAGGAGACAGGAGGAAAACTGCCTCCTGCCCCAATACTTGTCGGTTAAGGGGGAAAGGGGAAGGGGGAAAGGGAAATTAAAAACCTTTAACCCAAACCCAGTAACCCTTTCCCAAAACCAAACTTTGGGTTCAAAATGCTTAACCGAGTAAGCTAATAGTCATTCATTTTTCCAGAATGATTCGCTTGTAGTAAGGGCTTCAGCCCTGCTTTTATGCAACTTAAATGCCGATTAGCTTAGTATTGCCTCCTGCCCTCTGCCTTCCTTGATAATATTGACTCGTGTAATTTATATCCTTATACCAATTTGAAAAAAGAATGCGACAAATAGACCATTTGTAGAGACGCGNNCGCGTCTTTACCCAAGGATGTGTTGCTGTCGAAAATACTGGAAATAGCTAAAAATTAGGCGTTGATTTAACCAACAGGTACAGCAACATTATTTAGGATAGGCTGACGGGTTTTGAGGTCAAATTTGAATCCATGTGGCAAGATATGAAGCTTTGCTCCACAAATTGCCAAAGACTCATCCTTCAAAATTTCGCCCATATTGTTGTATGTAGCTTCTGATTCATCAACAATCGTAACCGCACCTGCACCAATCACTTCAATTTGGTGATCTGTCACTACCATAGCGGTATTTTCGTCAATACCAAATCCCAAAACAGCAGGTTCTAGTATTAAAGCTGAAATTAAGCGTCCCAAGCGTCCCCGCTGAGAAAAATGCTGGTCAATTACTACCCCTGGTAAAAATCCCATACCTGGGCCCATTTCAACAGTTTCCATCCGAGGATGTGTCTGTGAATCACCTTCCACAATCATTTTATCTGGCATCACAGCAGCACCCGCACTTGTGCCTGCGATAACTATACCTTCAGAGAAACGTTTGTGAATCGCCACATCGATTTCGGTGTCTTTGAGGATGCTGGTAATTCGAGCTTGGTCTCCCCCTGTAAAAAATACCCCAGTTGCTTTACTAATTGCTTCCAATGCGGTAGATGAAGATGCATCTTCGCGGGTTTCTGTATCAATAATGCGAGTATTTTCGGCTCCCAGGCGTTCAAACACTCTGATATAGTTTTCTCCCACTTCTCTTGGTAGTTCCGTTGCTGCTGTCAGAATTACAATGTGCGCCTTTGTACCCCCAGCACGTCGTACAAAATCCCGCAAAATTACGGAATCGCCATCTCTATCTTCGGCTCCCCCAATAATTACCAACTGCCGTTTGATATTACTTTCCATTATTGATGACTCCTGATTTGAGTTAGTAAATTTCACTAAACCATGACAATTAAAACTATCAAACCATCCTTATGGTAGATTGCTTGATAGAAGTAGGATTAACATTTGCGAATCAAAATTAGACCAAAAGATTTTCCGAAAAATTACCTAAATTTTCACTTACTAAATAAAATCTACAACGTCAACTGCCTCTAGAGTTATTTTCTAGAGGCGTTGTTAGCTATACTGCTAAGTGTTGATTGGAGATTTATCGTGCGATTGTGAGTAATTTGGTATTAACTCTAAATGGCAATTCCTAATGAATCCGACTTCTGTAAAGTAAGTTAGTTAAGAAAAAACGCGCTTGTTCTAGTGGTAGATGTCTGGGTTTGCCTTGGTAGACAATTTGATACTCATTCATATCTGCCCCATCTCCATGTCCAGAGATCAGCTTTTGGTGAAAAGCTTCCTCAGCAAGTTCTCGAATTTCATCTCTTAGAGCAGCTTGTGTGCTATTCATACCTTTGCTGTCTTTTTGATACCTCACTATTTATACAAATTCTTGGGTGAGGTTGCACCCTTCAAAAGTTATAGCTTTGATTACTCGTCAGGATGAATTGACTGTTGTTGATTCCCGGCTGAGGAATGGAGATTGAATTATGCCTTAAGATAGTTAAAAATACTTAACAATAGAGTTAGGGTGGGTTCTGATTAGCTTAATTGCAAAGCCATCACTCTCCAAAATAAATGTGAATCAATCTACAATCAATAAGTCTGAGAAACCAGAACTCAGAATTGAAATTTCAGGGTGTTTAGCCAAAGGTTCGTAATCAATGGTTCTACAAAAAAGCAGTGATTTAGTCCGCATTAATGCTAGAAGAACGGATGTATTCGATATTTTCAACTTCAAGCATTATTTAGGACCTAACCCTTATTTAAATATAGGGTCGCTAGTATTTGATTTTGCTCTAGTTGACTCTAGAGAGCCTTTGCCCATTGAAGATTATATTGCCAGCATTGGCGATCGCTATCCAAAACTGCGCGATCAAACTTACGAATCCCATGCCCATTTATTTGCCCAAGTTGTGTCCGAAGTCGGAAAACTGGACATGGATTTACACCTTAACCACTGGAGTGTTAAGCCATATCCAAATCTGACACGGATTAGCATCCAATCACTACATGAACGCACAAGCAGAGAAGTAGTTTATTTTGTTTGGGATTGGTTTGAAGCTATTACCCAAGACGAAAAATTCGCCTTTGATGGAGAACTAATAAGGCTACAAGATAGATTTCGCGCATCTGTCTACGGTGGTCCTACAGTTTACGCCCTATTGCGAACAGCCTCCGAGAAAGGTATTCCTGCCTTTTATTTGTGGGAAGAAGGATTAATGCAATACGGCTGGGGAAAAAAACACGTCCGGGGGGTAGCAACAACATTTAACTGTGATAGCCATCTAGATTCGGAGTTTACCACCCGCAAAGATGACTGTAAGGCATTTTTGAAAACCTTGGGTTTCCCAGTGCCTAAAGGTGATATTGTCTTTTCCGAGAAGGAAGCCTTGGCGGTAGCAAGAGAAATTGGCTACCCAGTAGCAGTTAAGCCAGTGGTAGGTCATAAAGGAATTGGCGTCACGGCTGACATACAAGACTCAAAAGAACTGGTAGCTGCTTACAATAGAGCAGTGGCAGCCATTCCCGAAGATCAGCTAACCCGAATAATTGTTGAGAAAAGCATCTCAGGATCAGATTTTCGCTTGTTGTGTGTCAATGGCCGATTCGTCGCCGCCACAGAACGCCGTCCAGCATCGGTTGTCGGTGATGGGTATTTAACTCTTGCAGAGTTAATTCGCGAAGAAAATCGCAAACCTGCACGTTTAGATACGCCAACCTCACCAATGAGTAAAATTCAGATTGATGAAGCGATGGAACTCTATCTAGACGAACAGCGCTTATCATTAGACAGCGTGATTGAGAAAGGACGCACTGTTTACTTGCGGAAAGTTGCAAATCTTTCAGCCGGAGGTGTAAGCATCGATGCAACCCCGACAGTTCATGATGATAATATTATTCTGGCGCAAGATATTGCCCAACATTTTCAATTGACTTGCCTGGGGATTGATGTCATTACCAAAAGTCTTGCAGAATCTTGGAAATCCAGTAATTTTGCCATCCTGGAAATAAACGCTGCACCAGGCGTTTTAATGCATCTTAAACCTTCTGTTGGTGAAAGCGTTGATGTGCCTTCTCATATTTTAGAAACCTTTTTTGAGTCTGGTACAGATGCGAGGATACCGATTATTACCTTCAATAAAATCTCTGTTGAAGAACTGCAAGCGACAATTGACCATATCCTTTTGCAACATCCCGATTGGACAATAGGTGCTGTTTGTCGTGATGCAGTTTTTGTGAATCGCTCGAAAAAAGTATTAAGCAAAGATTACAACACCAATGTCCAAACTTTGCTGCGCCATCCCAAACTTGATTTGCTGATTGCTGAGTATGCAGAAGACATTTTAGAAGAAGAGGGGATGTTTTACCAGAGTAGTAATATGGTAGTTTTGGATAATCCTACCGAAATTGAAATGATTTTGGTGCGGGATGTTTTCGATGGTTCAACTGTGGTGATTAGAAAAGGTAATGATATTTCTATTCGTCGCAAAGGGTTGATTGAAGATTATACTCTGGGTGAAGATGAGCCATTTACGCGGGTTTATTTGAAAGAAACCGGGACGATTTTGTGAGTTAAGTGAATAGGTGATTGGGGAACTCGGGGCCCCCTCTGGGGATTAGGGGCAATGGGGACTGGGGACTGGGTAACTAGGATCAGTTTACTCCCGATTCAAATCTTTAAGTGTACCCAATCCCCCGGATTTCTCACCACACTTCTTAAAGCCTGCGCTTGTGCAGGGAAAAAGTAATAAGTAATAAGTAATAAGTAATAAGTAATGAGTAGAATTTATTACTTCTTACTCATTACTCATTACTCATTACTTCTCCTCTGCTCCATCAAACGCCTTAAGCTTGTGAGAAATGCGGGAATCCCCAATTCCCTGTTAAAGCTTTCAAAGGTGGAGAGAGAGAAAAGAGCGCGTGGAGTCAGTTAAACTAAAGAAGAAATTGCTTAATAAGTTTTAATAATTCTGTTATGAGTACTGACTCACCTGTTAAGTCTCCCGAAAAACCTGAATCCACATTCGGGAAACGCCTGAGAAACTTCTTAATTGTAATGGTAGCGATCGCACTTAGCGTTTCCCTCGTCTTAGGATTGCGAACTGAAACAACCTCGGCAACTCTAGCTAAGTTAAGCGAGACTTCCACACCGTTAGAAGTAGCAATCAGCAACGGCAAACCATCTCTAGTAGAGTTTTATGCTGATTGGTGTACTGTCTGCCAAAAAATGGCCCCAGATATCACTCAACTAGAAACCGAGTATGCTGGCAAGATGAATTTTGTCATGCTAAATGTGGATAATACCAAGTGGCTGCCAGAAATGCTGAGATATCGGGTGGATGGGATTCCCCATTTTGTATTTTTGAGTCAGCAAGGAGAAACCATAGCCCAAGCCATAGGCGATCAACCCCGGACAATTATGGCAAGCAATTTAGAAGCTTTGGTTACTGGTTCGTCTCTTCCTTATGCTCAAGCTAGCGGCAAAGTTTCCAAGTTTTCAGCCCCAGTCGCACCAACGACTAATCAAGATGACCCCCGTAGTCATGGCAGCCAGGTGGTAAATTAGCAAAAACAACAGTAAAAATGAAATTCACACAGGAAGACTTATACTTAATGCGATCGCTGACAAAATTTCACTTTTAAGCCATCACGAGGACGAGAGAACGGTAGTAAAACCCTCTCAAGATTTTGTCCAGGGAGCAGTTCCCATTCATAGTCACGGATTAACATAGCTGCAAACAACTTCATTTCCAGTCTGGCAAACTCTTTACCTAAACATTCTCGGATACCACCACCAAAGGGTATGTGGCTAAAGATTTTTTTGTCCTCAGCCCGTTCAGGAGCAAAGCGCTGCGGGTCGAAACGTTCAGGCTCAGTATAAACATTCTGATCTTGATGAGTCTCCGGGATTTGGTAATGTACATTCCAGCCCTTGGGAATTAAGTATCCACCAAATTCGCACGCCTCAATCACCTCCCTAGATCCACTGCGAACTACTGGAGGGGTGAGCCGTAGAACTTCTTTGAGAACTTGCTCTAGGTAGGTCATTCGCTTGAGGTTTTCTTGAGTAAGGGGTTCTATGAACCCTAACTGCTCTTGTTCTGCACGGGCAGCTTTTAACACTTCTGGATGCTGGGCTAGCAGCAAACATAAGGAAGTCAGTGCTGAAGTCAAGGTTTCATGTCCAGCGACTAGCAATGCCAAAACGTTATCCTTCACTTCCTCTAAACTCAAACAATTTCCCTCCCCGTCTCGCGCTTGCAACAAAATTCCTAAGACATCTTGATTTAAGGAAGGATTTTGCTGGCGTTGGTAGATCATCTCATCAATCCTGGCAAGAAGTTGTTCACGAGCGTGTACTGCGCGATCAAACTTACTCCCAGGTAATCGAATCGGAACTGATAACAATCCTTCTCCCCAAGTTTCATAGACTTTTTCTAAGTTCTCGTCCGAGGCTGTATCAACTCCCACTAACAGCTTACAGGCAACATCAAGGGTGTATTTTTTCAGTTCAGAATACCAGGTCATTGTACCCAAGCGTTCCCATTTATGCAGATAGCTGCGGGTTATTTTCTCCATTATGGAGACATATCCTGCTAAAGCTCTGGGCTGGAAAGCTTGTGACAACTGCTTACGCAGATTTTGGTGAGGGATGCCAGTTTTCATCCCAATAGAACCTGCTCCCAATAACACCTCAAAACTTAAAGGGTTAGTCATGGCCAATATCTGACCCTCGTTAGTGAACAGAAAACGGCTGGCTTCTGCCCCAATCAGGACAATTGTCTTCTGACCCAATAAATGAGTTTTGAAGATTGTTCCATGTCTCTGCTGTCGCTGCTCAATAAAACGTCCTGGATCGCGCAAATAGCTCATTGTTTCGCCAATGATAGGTAAGCCCAAGTTACCAGGGGGTAATGGGAGGCGCTCTTTAGAGAAAGTTGTCATTTTTATTGTGGGAAAAAAGGTATTATTTTAGTTACGGAACAGTATCGTAAATTTATAAGAGTATGTCAATCGGTAAGATTTCATGAGTGAATCTGTCAAAAACTCGCCCGGACGACCTCGGAGTGTCCTATCACATCAAGCCATCCTCAAAGCGGCCTTGGATTTGTTAGCGGAAGTTGGATATGAACGCATGAGTATTGAAGCGATCGCAGCGCGTGCTGGGGTAGGGAAACCTACCATCTATAGGCGTTATAGTTCTAAAGAAGAACTCGTAGCAGATGCTATTGAAAGTTTAAGAGAAGAAATATCAATACCGGATACTGGTAGTCTTTGGAGTGATCTCGATCTCATCATTGAGAGTGCCGCCAGAACTACCCTTACTCCCTTGGGTCGTCAGATTAAAGCCTTGATCCTCAGCACCGCTTCGAGTAGTCCACAGTTTGCCCAGGTCTACTGGGCAAAATACCTACAACCGCGACGCCAAGCCTTCCGAGTCGTGATCGAGCGTGCAAAAACAAGAAACGAAATCCAGACTGACACAGACAGCGATTTAATCTTCGACTTGATGAGTGGGGCAATGCTCTACGCTCAAATCTTTCCTCCCGCCTCTGAGCCTTGGGAGGCACATATTCGACGTGCTTTGAAGCTTTTCCTGAAAAGCAATTTCCCTACCTAATCCCCAGTCCCCTGTCCCCTGTCCCCTGTCCCCTGTCCCCTGTCCCCTGTCCCCTGTCCCCTGTCCCCTGTCCCCTTCATGTAAGAGATTGCCGCTTGAGACGCTTATGAGCATACATTAATTCGTCAGAGCTAGCGATTAATTGTTCCAGTGACATATTGCTTTCTGGTGAGTAACGCTCTATCCCCATACTCATTGAAAGTTCATAGCTACGGTTTTCCTGTTGATTAAAGTTGGCAATATTTGCTTGCAGATACACTTGGATGCTATCAGCGTCCTTAAAGTAGCTGGAGATGAAAACAATGAACTCATCTCCACCTAAGCGGGCAACAATATCCGAGTTCCGAAAACTTTGCTTGAGTAATTGACCAGCATCAGTAATCAAGGCATCTCCTATATCGTGACCAAGGGTGTCGTTAATCTGTTTTAGCCCATCTAAATCAATGAAGATCACCCAGCAGAATGCTTTCGTGTGGTGAGCAATTTTTAACTCTTGTTCAGCCATCAAGAAGAAACCACGTCGGTTATGCAAACCGGTTAATTCATCAGTCAGCGATGCTTGTTTGCGGTTGCGAACTTCCTGAATAAGTTCCATCTGAGCGATCGCCTGACGGCTTAAGCGACGCAGTGCATCTAACTGCTGGTAACTTAGATGATGAGGAATGGTATCTAAAACACACAATGTGCCGATTGAAAGACCATTGGGCGTAATTAGAGGGACACCAGCATAAAAACGAATTTTGGGATTACCTTTGACTAGGGGATTGTTATTAAAGCGATCGTCATGAATGGCGTTCGGAACCACTAATATATTTTCTGGTTGAAGAATGGCATGGGAGCAAAAAGACCCATCTCTAGGTGTTTCGCTCACTTTTAGTCCAACCTTAGATTTAAACCATTGGCGATCGCTATCAACTAAGCTAATTAAAGCAATTGGAGTCTTACAAATGTAGGCAGCAAGAGCAGTTATATCATCAAATGCTTCTTCAGGCAGGGTATCCAGTATATTGTATTCCGCCAGTGCTTTGAGCCTTTCTGCTTCATTGTCAGGTAAAGGAACACCTTGGGTTTTCACAGATAAGTGTCTGAGCCTTAGCCAGAAAATTCTGGGACGCTGGAAATTTTGCAACAACTGTAAGATTACCTCTCCAGCAGCAAGGCTGCGTGACATAAACATCTCTGCAACGACAATCAACATTCTGTTGAATATACAGAAATATTGTATTATATGATGTTCTTCATGCCTTTGGTTTGCTCTATTGTTCATGTCACCCTGGCTTTCACTGTGCAAAATCCCTGAATATGTAAATGCTTACAAGGTCTTTTGCCCAAAGCCAGCTTGAAAATAATTAATTATAGCTAAAAATTATCAAAACTTATTATATCATCAGGCTTCCTTCGTCAAAACTTGATAATTTTGATACCGCTAATTTGTATAGATACACGGAAGTTGTGAGGGTCGGCTTTCAACTCCTGCAACTTCTCTTTCTGGTCTTTATAATCCTTCTCGATCATCTCTGCGTAGACACGCAGAGATAGGCTCAAGAATAGTTACAGCAGAAGTTCTAATTTATGCAGAATTTTTCTCTATGACCAAACCAAGTTGTTTGAAAAGTTGCCTCT
>NZ_JAWJTF010000096.1:0-36743 GCF_048836525.1 Nostoc sp. CALU 546 | reverse complement strand
TGCTAACTAACCTGCGGAATGTGGGTTACGAGAGAAAGACTATGATATAACCAAAAACCCAAGTGTTAAAGGTTATTTAGTTGATATGGTTTGGAATGACGGGGATTTGATAGTAATAGGTCAATTAGCAAACCATCCAGTTCGTTTTCAATT
This sequence comes from Nostoc sp. CALU 546, assembly GCF_048836525.1. Taxonomy (NCBI): domain Bacteria; kingdom Bacillati; phylum Cyanobacteriota; class Cyanophyceae; order Nostocales; family Nostocaceae; genus Nostoc; species Nostoc sp. CALU 546. The sequence continues at coordinate 36,590 of NZ_JAWJTF010000096.1, read as the reverse complement.
CGATACTGGTAATACTATGAGGTTAGCAGTCAATATTAAATTCGCACAAAAATATTTTGCAAATTATCCACGTACTCAATCAAAAACTGAATTAGCATCTGGAACAATCTTTAATGAAAATATGCCAAGTATTAATGGCAATATAAACGGCTTCAATTTTGATACTGGTAGATTAGCAATAGTACCACTTGATTCAGATGTAGATGCGTTGATAGGTGAGCCTTTTCTGAAAAACTTTCGCACTACAATAGATTATGGACGCAGTAAAATACTTTTAGAACCTTACTCTTACTAATCAATTAATCATACGTAAATAACTGAACATTGTTACAATCAAGACACTTGCGTGCCCGTAGCTTTTCACCTTCTCCCCATCCAGCCCCATCAGCACGGAAATACACCCACTGACTTACTGATTCTCCAACGGTACGACCCCAAACAAAATTTTGTGAGCCGCAGATCGGACATGGCGTTTCTTGTGGGCTAAGGTTTTCGTGATTCAGTTGGTTGTTCATGAGCTTCCCCCGATAAATTCTGAGTGCAATCTTCAGGAGGCATTGCGCCAGAGTGCGTAGGCGTAGCTCGCCGTAGGCATCGCGATCGCTTGAGATTGAATTACCGATTTTTCCAACTGAGTGATAATTCTATTTCCAGCAATCATCACTGTAAAAGACTTTCTGTTGTCCGTTGGGTAAAAATCTCGCACACCATCCGTTTCTAACACGCCATCTGTCAACAGCAATTCCAGCAAGCATGACAACTACTGCACCGAAAGCTGGGGTAAAACTGTGAAAATGTTTTGGAATACAAGTTTTTACGGAATTTTTTGGCTTTGGAACGCCTTGTGAAGCATCGGCGTTAATTACTCCTATCTCATCATAATTTCTTTTGGCGAAGGTATTGCCTCATATTTAGTACTTTACGCAAAAAACGAATAATCTTGAAGTTGGCATTACAAAGGTTAGAAGTCAGCACAAGCCAGCGTATTGCAGACGGCATCCGCTTCTCTACTGTCTGCCTCTGATTTTCCTCGATTGAGCTAGGACTTACAGATAGGGAGCGATCGCACTAAGATGGCTCACGACCTCAAAAACGCTGTAAAAATGTCTCTATAATTGGAGCGATTGCTCTCAAAGGCGTGATTAGTCAATATAGTATTTTAGAGCTATGCGGTGTCGCATTTTCACCTCCGCCAACAAATAATAACAACCAAAACCTGTATATGTACTAAGATGCTCTTGGGAGCTATTTCTCCTTCTCTTTTGCAGAATTATTGCCAAATTTCACCATGATGAATAACTGGTTTGACACAGCTCGATTGGGGATGTTTATTCATTGGGGACATAGTTCTCAAATGGGATGTGAGTTATCTTGGCCGTTAGTTGGGGGTGTATTCAGCCTACCTTTTTGCAAAGATATTCCAGTTGATAAATATCACTACACAGCTAATACTTTCAATCCACAGCAGTACAATCCTCAAGAATGGGCAGATTTAGCAAAAAGTCTAGGAATGAAATATGCCATATTAACAGCCAAGCATCATAATGGTTTTGCCCTATTCCATACCAAAGAATCAGACTTTTCAATTGCATCTGCACCTTACAAAAAAGATATTGTACGTGAATATGTCGAAGCGATGCGCTCTGTAGGATTGCGTATTGGTCTTTATTTTTCGCTTAGTGACTGGCATCATCCTGACTATCCGGCTTGGAGAGAGGCAGATAAACCTTATCGCTTTGACCAACTCCCTCAACCGACAGCGCAACAGTGGGAGCGATATATCCAATTTATGTTCAATCAGATACGAGAATTATTGACCAACTATGGTCAAATTGACATCATTTGGTTTGATGGAAGTTGGGAACGCACTCCAGAGCAATGGCAGGCTCAAAAATTAGCAAAAATGATTCGTGATTTACAACCTAATATTCTCATTAACGATCGCCTACCCAATTGTGGAGACTTTGAAACTCCTGAGCAGTTTATTCCTCCTCACCCACCTGCTCATCCTTGGGAAACCTGTCTGACTATTAACGAGAGTTGGGGATACAATTCAGATGATTGCAACTTCAAATCGTCTCGTCAATTGATCCATACAATGTGCGAAATAGCAGGCATTGGAGGCAACCTCTTGCTTAATGTTAGTCCAATGGGTAATGGACAAATCCCTCCTGAGCAGTTAGAGCGTCTCAAAGATATAGCAGATTGGATGGAGAGTCACTGTGAAAGTATACTGGATACAACTCCAGGATTAGAACCGTGGCAATTTTATGGCCCCTCAACTCGTAAGGGCGATCGCATTTATCTACACCTATTAATGAAACCTTACGAAACAATATCAGTTAGGGGTATACCAATCAAACGAGTAAAATCGGTGTTTCTTCTTGCTGACGGTACAGAACTAACTTACACAAGTCGCTGTGCAATTATGGATTCTATCCTCAATTCTAATCCGTTAGGAGAATTAACAATTGATGTACCAGAATCAGTAATTAATCCATACGTTACAGTGATTTGTATTGAGATTGATTCTTGATTAATTAATGTAAATTTAGCTTCTTGAGCGGGGGTATAGCTCATCTCTGATCATGCAGCCCTACCCAAACGGGCGTATATAGCGCTCCCAGTTCTCCTTATTAAATGGACTGCGCCATTTCAAAATTAAGCTCAATTCCAACTGTTGCTGTAATAGTTGAGATAAATTGAGTAGTTTATCTTGTCATTTGGTGTCAGAAACTTATCCGGTATGGACAAATTGCTTCCAGAACAGCTGGTCAAAAGCATTTATCAGGAACTACTGCCTAGATTACAAATTGAAAGTGTTAATCCCCGTAATCCCATTCAGGTCAGCTATCTTCCACAACCTTGGCAGTTGCTTGGCAAAGGAAATTACGCCGCAGTAGTTTTTCACCCCGATTACCCTGAGTGTGTAGTTAAAATTTATGCCCCAGGACGAGCAGGCTTTGAAGAGGAAGTAGAAGTCTACCGTCGTCTAGGTTCTCATCCGGCATTTTCTGAGTGTTTGTACGCCAAAGATAACTTTCTAATTTTGAAACGGCTTTATGGAACAACTTTGTACGATTGTATGCACTTAGGTTTACCAATTCCTCAGCAGGTAATACGGGATATCGATAAAGCTTTGGACTATGCTAGAAGTCGCGGACTCCACCCTCATGATGTCCACGGTCGTAATGTGATGATGCATCAGGGTAGAGGGTTAGTTGTAGACATTTCAGATTTTCTGCATCCAGAAGCCTGTTCAAAATGGAATCACTTAAAAAAAGCTTATTATTGGTTATATCGTCCTGTGTTGCGCCCACTTCGATTACGTGTGCCATACTCGGCCTTAAATATGCTCCGCAAAAGTTACCGTCTGGCAACTTCTTTCAAAATTTCCTGTTGTCAACTAGTCCTAAGATTAACTCGTTTTAAATATTTAAAACTTTAGGCTAATTTATTCTTGTAACATTAAGTATTTCTGTGCCCAAAAGTGAAAAGGAAATTGTATTGCACCCCTTGCTATTGCTTTAATTTTCAGCAGATAAATAATATACCTTTTGCAATAGCTAAATTTTCTTAATAATTTCTGTAACTCCTACGGTTCTTGCATTAATCAATTAGCCACTGCATTAATAAGTAAGTGATTGAGTTGAACATAAAACTACCAAATAACATTGTCCATGTTACTGTCATAGTTATGAAACTTATCCACTTATTCTAATAATAGAATAGTCGCGTATGCCAAATAATAAGTATAAGATTTGTAGAAATAGAAAATGCGATTATATTAGCTAGCAATAACCAATGGTCTTCAGTTACGCCTGCATCCAAGGTATTAATGAACCTCCATTTGCGCTATCAGGGCGAAAAGTCGGATCTCTTAACGGTGAAACTTGATAAGCAAAAAGACTAGTAGCTATTGTTAAAAACAGCAAAAATATTAAACTGAAAATAGAAAAGTGCCGAATCCGTTGAAAACTTGTCATACAATCTCCTGAAATCTCAGCTAGCGTTCGCCTGATGAATGCAACCAAAGCTGCTACCAAAAGCTATAATATATTTATTAATTGTTTGGTTCATTTAATTTCTTCAGGCCGGATCTAATTCTAAAAGGTTTCAAACCTATTTATACAAGTTCTTACTTGAAGGCAACGAAGTAAGTGACTCCAGCTAGATTTTAAACACCAAATAGACAAAGTAAAAATAAGTTTCTCTGCTCAAAAACTCTATCTGACTGTAAAAACTGCGATAGCGGGTAGTCGGTGTGGGAGACGAATGTGCATTCATTCCTAAGCCTCGTGCCATCAATACTGCTCGTTTCATGTGCAATGGATCGCTAACAATAAGAAACTTGTTTAATTGGTGAGCATTCGCTACTTCCAAAGCATTTGTGAGGTTCTGGTGAGTTGTACGAGATTGAGTTTCAGTGAGAATATCAGCAGCTTTTACCTGTTGCGCGAGTGCATAATTTTTTCCAACTATAGCTTCAGGTGGTTCATTACTCTCGCCAACTCCGCCAGTAAAAATGATTGTTTTAACAGATCCATTTTTATATAAGTTGATGGCGTGGTTAATTCGCTCTCTGAAAACAGGAGATGGTTCTTCTCCCCAAACTGCCGCTCCTAAAACAATTGCTGCATCTGCTTTGATATTATTAGTACTGCTGCCATATAAATAAATACTTGAGGCAGAAGAAGCGATCGCCAGCAACAAGGCAGATATCAAAGTTACTGTTATCAAAATTAACCATTTTTTGGAAATTTTGTAATTGAGCATAGGGCGTTGTCTTATTTTTCATTCTTAGTTTCAATATCAAGTTAAGTGCGTAAGTTCTATACTGTTATATGCTTCACCATTAGATGCAGTTGTGAATCTGGCTTCTACCGTGCAATCAAAAACTGCTCTAGACCCAAGCCAGAACAGTTTTTGATAGAAGTAAATTGTATAGGGGACTTTTAGTGTTGTCCCCAGTTTATCCATAATAAATACCGTTATATAATGCTATTCACCTCAAGTTTCGTGTTTTACGCAAAAAACGAATAATCTTGAAGTTGGCATTACAAAGGTTAGAAGTCAGCACAAGCCAGCGTATCACAGACGGCATCCGCTGAGTCTGCTCGATAAACTCGCGATATTTTGGGGTCAAATATTTGTGACATAACCAAAGCACACGGTAGCTACTAAGAGAACTCCTTAATATGGGGCTGTTTTGGGCGCTCGCCGTGTACGGATTTGTGTGGATTTTGAACAGGGGCAGATTGGGGAACTTTCATCGCTAAGGGCGTGAAGCTATTCGGCAAGCTCTAGCCTTGCTACCCGATGTGTTCCACGCATAAAACCTTTCAAAAAGCTGCTTCTTAAACTCTGTTTTAATAAATGATTATCTTCAGATAATGTCCGTATATTAGTTAGTGAGTTGATGTTTTTGTAAATACACAAGTTTAAGTCGAGTGAAGAAAGAAAATGAATAAGTTCACCTGTTTAATGATTGTCGGGGCAGTATTGTCGATCAGTGCGCCAGCATTGGCCCAAAGTCGTGCTGTTAATATCAGTGTTGGCAGTATAGGTGGCCCTCTAGATAATGCTGCTTTGCGAACAGTTCGCCAAGTTATCGGGTTTGCGGTTGGTACTGGTACTGTTGATAAATTTATTGTATATAGCCCAAGAGAAGGCGCTCCTATTCCCATTGAAGGGGGTTTATCTGCTTGTGCGGAAGCTGGCTTCGGGATAACTGATGCCAGATTTAATGCTTTTATCCAGCAGTTGCGTTTAATTACACCCCGCTCAGGAACTTTCTTGAATGTAGAACTTACTGCAAGCTGTAGACTCAACTAAGAATGTTGGTACTTAACCTCTTGTGTCACTTTTGGAAAACAATTATCAAAGCCTGATTCTGAAACTTTGAATTAGTCAAGGTTTAAAGCTTTCTTCTAGAAACTAAAATTTTCCGCAAAAAACTGGAAAATAAAGCTCTCAAAAGTTTGAGAGCGATAGGGTTCTCCTAGTTTGACACAAGAGGATTAAGTGCTTTAGATTTACTGATTCGTTTGACTTTCTCCCACTGTGTTCCACACAGGAGATTCTTCCTCAGCAGCGAACTTCCGAGCTACATCAGATGTGCAGCTGATAGCACCCTTGAACCAAATGGAATACGCATTATCTGAAGTCTTACAAATACTTGCCCTAGGAATGTGAACGGATGCAGGAGGTCTGCGATGCCTGCGGCTGGCTACGCCTACGCATCAGTAGGCTACAAGAAATGAGGATTTAGTTAATAAATAGTTTGAGGTAAGGATTATCCCCAAGCGTACTACCACGCTTGATATTTGGAACTAGGACGCTCGCAAGCGTCAAGTCGTTTGAGAGCTTCTACTTGTTCTTTCTTAGGGTACAGGTTTTTGATGAAAGGTATTGCAAACATCATAAGTTATAGCCGCAGCTAAACCTTAAGGAAGAAAGCTTATGATGGTCGATATCCCGCCTGAAACTCAGGCAACGATTCGCAAAAGCACGGGCTGGATCATTGTTCTCAGCATTATACTGATTATTCTGGGAATCATTGCTATGCTGATGCCCGTTGTGGCAACAATTGTCTCGGTTTCTGTCTTCGGTTGGATCTTTGTGATTGCGGGTATTGTCCGGATCATGAAATCGTTTCAATCTAAACCGATTCGTGGATTCTGGCTCAGTCTCTTGGTGGGGATTCTCTATATAATTGCAGGTGTAATTCTGTTGGGCAATCTTTTAGCAGGTGCACTCACCTTGACACTAGTTTTAGCAACTATTTTTATCGTAGAGGGCATTTTTGAAATTATTGCTTGCTTCAAAGCACGTACTGGGGGGAATTTGTCCTGGCTGGTATTAATGGATGGCATGATTACCCTGATTCTAGGAATTTTTATTTGGTCTAGTTGGCCCAATAACTCGTTTTGGTTAATTGGATTGTATGTTGGTATTAGTTTTATCTTTAGTGGTGTATCTTTGCTCTCGATTGCCACTGCCACCCGTAAGGCAGTAACTTGAAACCAAATATTGTTCTAAATTTAGCAAAGAGAATGCAATTGGATCGAAAATGAGGCTTTTGTCTTCATTTGCTTCCATATACCCAAAAATGGCTAACGATCTCAGAAAAATAAATAACCTGTATTTTCACGTAATTTGCCAACTCAATACTTAGTGTTTATTTACTCCATTTATCCCATACGGCTCGCGCGACCTTGATAATGACAAAAGTTTTGTGCTTGTTTACCTTTACAATCAGTAAATAGGTCAATAGTTGCCTCAACTTGACCTTTCCATAATAGATTCTGGGAAGAGTTTCAAGCGTTTTAGGGAACCCCCGACTTTGTGAAAGTTTTCTATCAAATGGAACAAATCTTGTACATCTCGCCGTTGAACATCAGGAGCGAGTTGGTCAATGATGTTCCAAATACCATCATGTCCATCACCAATACAAGTGACCGTGCTAGCCAGTGGTTGGTCATAGACCGGACTTTCCTAAAAATCGCGTTTCCATCGCTGTTACTCCTTGAAGCCGTGCTTATTTGAAGATCAAGTGAACATTTTCTCACAATGGATAGTTTCTGTGGAACAGCTTATGACATCTTCTCAAGAACCTCATCAGTCATCTGAATTTGGCTTTTTCCTATATTACGTTTCAGCAAAAAAATACCTGCATCATGTGCTTGCTGACCACCATCACTAAAGCAAGCATCCTCGATAATGACTGGTTCAATACCGCGCTCAAAAGAGTCAATTGCTGTCTTTAAAATACAGCTATCAGTTTCAACTCCGCAAAGATATATTTTGCTGATTTGATTCAGGAAAATAAAACTCGAAAACTTTTCCGTAAATGCAGAGTAATAAGGTTTATCAAAAATATTATCTATATATAACTGAAGTTCATCAATAATGCTAGTTTCTGGTTCATGTATCAAGCTTGACCAATGAATTAGTTTGACATAATTACTGTCAGTAGTATTAATAAATCTTGTAAATACAATGAGTTTACCAGCCGCTAAAAAATGCTCAATCAGTTTAATAACAGTAGGAATAATATGCCTGCATTTCTCCGACATAAACCCGTTTTGCATATCTACTACAAGAAGGATTTCACTCATCTGTGCCAGAATTTATTTAGATAAAAGGGCGTTGCTGAATCATGGGATGATTTTGCTCTATTTGTCACGAATTTTCAATGGTTTCAACCGCTAATTTATCCTACCTCTATGCAACGCCCCAAAAAAACAACAGGAAAAGTCAGGCTTCTGCCCAGCAGGATTAACGGCTTGATACTAGCCTGAGTTCCAGTACACCTGCCAATGCGGAGAACAACTGGAGTTCCCAATTAGCTACCCAGTTAAATCATGCTGCGGTTTAAGGCAGGTTCAACCGTTTACAGCAAACCGATGAAATCATCAGTGCTTTTTTGTCAGTCGTTACTGAGGCTGTAGCTGATGGAGAGAAGGTAACGCTGATTGGGTTTGGGTCATTCGAGCGACGCGATCGCTCAGAACGCGAGGGGCGTAATCCCAAAACCAATGAGCCAATGACTATCCCAGCGACCAAAGTGCCTGCGTTTTCTGCTGGGAAACAGTTTAAAGAAAAAGTAGCACCCTAATCAATACAAATGTATTTACTTTACTACTGTCAATCTAATCACTGCAAAGCCATAATCGATTAATTCAAGTATTGAATCGACTGTGAAACTTTGACTGCTTCTTGAGGAGTAACGTTATTGCAATTAGACAATTCTGGCATTACTCCCGTACCAACAAATCTGTAAAAGGGGCCATTTTGCTCTCCCCACCACTGCGATAGCAATGTTGGTTGTTTGGCATTACCGTATAATCCTTGCTCCAAAGTGCTTTTTCCAAATATCGGAGAATTTATCGGGTAACTGCGCGACCCAGCAGGTAAGTCTCCAATACCCCCAGATACTGACTCAATCGCAAAGCATTTATCTGCACTTAAATTTTGGTAAACAATTAAGTAACGCAAACTATCAACATTTTCGCGCCCAGCCGAGACTATTACCTTGTCAGCATGAAAATTTGTAGGTACGTAACTTGGTAATGCTATTTTTAAGCCTAGTGAACGTAAAACTTTTAATTGAATCGGTGTTAATTTTATTACCGAATTGGTTTGTGGAGGTTTGGGTTGAGCAATTACCGCAGCCGTAGAAGCGATAACACAGATGGCAAAGCAAGAGGAAGCAAGCTTAATTGGGTATTTGAATAATTTCATAGTTGATATATATGACTTAGGTTCAAAAAGAAGTTGCAAATTGCTTGATCTCTGAATAACAGCAGCAGAAGTCGAGCATTAATTACTATTTGCTTAGAGAATTAGGTCTTCTATATTCAATCCGAACTTGTTTAACGTCAATTTGCCCAGACTCTAAAAACATCAGTTGTTCTACTTGGCATAACCCTAAATTTTCAAACTGTGCTAATTCCGAGTTTGATAATGCCCAAGGTGGGCCATCCGGTTCAGCTTCTGTGTCTCGAACACGAGTAATCAGCAAAAGTGTGTCACTAGGAGCAACAAGCGAGGCAACTGAAGAAATAACCTCATAACGCACATTCAACGGCAAAGCTTGAATATTACGACATTCAAAAACAAAGTTAAAAGCTTGATGCCATTGTGAGGGAATTGCTAATAAATCTGCAACTATATAGTTGACAGTTGAATTAGGAAATCGCTTTTGGCACCAAGCGATTGCTGTAGGTGAAATATCAAAAGCGGTTACTTCAAACCCCAGACTAGCTAAAGCTTGTGCATCATCTCCCAAGCCACAACCAATGACTAACGCTTTTTGCCCAGAAGCGAACGGTTCATGGCTTGTGAACCAATCTTGCAGATAAGGATGAGGAGCTAACTTAGCCCAAGGAATTTGTGCTGTGTCTCCTTTAGCTTTGGAATATAAAACTTCAAACCATGCTGAGGGATCTGATTTTTGTAACGCTTCTGTGGCTAACTTTTTAATATAAAACTGTAAATTTTCCGGTTGTTGCTCCAACATAAAAATCGACACCACTCCATTGTCAATTATGGCAGTCTATACCAGTTGAACTGAAAATCATAATTGCAGGCTAACCTACGCGAACTAAAAGTTGTGAATGATCTTTTTGATTGTGCCTGCTCAAAGCAAGCATCGGTTTACAGTCCTAGCCAAGATGAACCAAATACCAATTACCATCCACCATTAGATGCATTTGTGAATTTGGCTTCTACCATGCAATATAAAACTGCCCTAGACTGAAGCTAGAGCAGTTTTTGATAGAAGTAAATTATATGGGTGGCAATTAATGTTGTCCCCAGTTTATCCATAGTAGATACCGTTATATAATACTATTCACCTCAATTTTCGTACTTTACGCAAAAAAGGAATAATCTTGAAGTTGGCATTACAAAATTTAGAAGTCAGCACAAGCCAGCGCATCACAAACGGCATCTGGGACTTTGAGCTTTTTCCTTGGTGGCACACAGAACATGCTTCCTGGTGATGGGGTGCTGAAAAGGCAAATCTGGTGATGGAGGAAGTAGCGACACCGGACAGCTCGTCGTAGACATCGCTCTTATGGAGGTTAGTCCATCGCCTAAGAGCAATCAATTCTCATGAGTGATTGCCGAAAGCCTACTGATGTTGTGGCTATTGGAGTGGGTGGGGTGTTGGTTGGAAATCTGGTGCGAAGATTTGGTTTAGGAGCTTTTGTGTTAGAAAAGCTACTGCTGAGGGAAAACTTAAAACAAGATCCTGTGTTGGAGGTAGTGGCCGTAATTCGTCAGCCCGATACTACAAATTACAAAATTACACAACAAAAGTGGCAACGTATATATAAATATATAATTCTTACGAGATGATGTATTAGCTTTCTGGCTTTTGTTCATGATAATCAGTTTATTAAAGCTCCTGAAAAAAACTTCAGTAGCTGCTTTTGTCTTAACTCTATCAACCCCCAACGCCCTAGCCTTTTCTGACACTCAAAGCTATTGGGCAAAACATTGTATTCAGCAACTAAAAGAGCGTAAACTGATTACAGGCTACCCTGATGGTAGTTTTCGCCCAGAAACAACAGTGACACGCGCTCAAGCAGCAGTGTTAATGCTAAATGCTTTTCCTGATTCACCAGTGAAACGCACTGCTACGTCTTTTAAAGATGTACCTGCTGATTATTGGGCAAATAAAGCAATTTCTACCGCTTACCAAAAAGGACTTTTTTCTGGTTATCCTGGTGGTATTTTCCAGCCAAACCAACCAATTCCTCGTGCCCAAATCATTGGTGTTGTAGCTGGGGGGAAAAATTACAGCCCTTTACCTAGCCCAATGCAGACATTACAAGAATATTTTAACGATGCGGGGCAAATACCTAACTATGCCCAAAATGCGCTTGCATCTGCCACGATTAATAGTATTGTTGTCAATTATCCCAATGTCAAACAGCTAAAACCACTACAAAGCGCGACTAGAGGGGAAGTTGCGGCTTTAATGTGTCGGGCGCTAAATATTTACACGGTTCCCCCACAATATATTGCTGGAGTCGAAGTAGACAGCCAAGAAATACGTCCTTTACCAGGAAAACTTGATATTATTCCCACCTTCAACAGTAATAGTCCTGAACTGGTGACAACTGAAGGAATTTTACTATCAACTTTTCCCCCAGATGGGAAACAAGTACATGAAGCACATTTAAATTATCCCTTTGAAGGCAGATTTGACATATTTGCTCATCATATCGTCAGGGCAGAAACACCAGCCCAAAGCCGCACTGTATACCAAGGGATAATTGTACATAATCCAGGAAATGAACCTGTGACAGTGCAAGTATTACAAGCAGCTAGTTACCTTACCAAAGAAGCACAGTTTATTGCTTTACCTGATATGGTTGAAAACCCCCAAGGTACAGTTTACTCTGGCCCAGGCGATCGCACAATGAATGATGTACTGCGGGGAGTTCGGCAAGAGATTTTTCCCCAAAAGCTGGTGATAGAACCAAAAGAAACTAAAATACTAGGAAATTTACCAATTCCGGTACAGGCTCCTTCTTCTAACGGTCGCACTACAATGATGCGCTTGGTAAGTAGTAGTCCAGTTTATATCGCAAATTTAGCCAAAAATAGTAATATTTCACCGACTTTAGGCGAGTGGCAAGAGCTTCTGGATACAGGTAATTTAGCCGGAAAGCGTGACCCCATTCCAACACCTCTTGACCCTCCCAGAGAACCAACGGTATTTAGTCGCGTCGCTGGTGTATCCCAAGGAACGCAATGGAAAACACAAATTACGGACAATTCCAATGTTTCCGAGTTAACAATACCCTCACCAGGAAAGGCGTTTTCTTATCCTTTGGGAACTGTACATTTAATTACTCTTAGCACTGGACAAATTCAAAGTGCAGCGATGTTAAAACGTTATCCTGATACTGCTTACTTTGCTCACAGTAACTATGGTGTTGAGTACAATCTAACTTTACCTCTAAGAAATATTACGAATGAAACCCAAACTATAACTGTGTCAATACAGACTCCTGTGAAGGATGAAGGGGGAACAGATAGACTACTGTTTTTAAAGCCAGGTGTAGAACAAATATTCTTTCGGGGAACGGTGCGGGTGCGTTACATAGATGATAATGGCTTAGAAAAGACGCGCTATGTGCATTTGGTACAGCGTCGGGGACAAAGGGGCGAACCATTGGTGACACTGAAGATGTTGGCGAGTGGAAAGCGACAAGTACAGATAGACTTTTTGTATCCTCCAGATTCTACGCCACCACAGGTTTTGACGGTGAGAACGCAGAAGTGATTTAAAAGCTAGTGCATTGTGCGTTGTGCGGGTTTAAGAGCGTTGTCGCAACTGACGTAGGGCAAAAGCTTTTTCGATTGCTGAGAACAGGTAGACGATTCACCATTGGGTGTAGTTGTGAATCTGGCTTCTACCCTGCAATATAAAACTGCCCTGGACAAAACCCAGAGCAGTTTTTGATAGAAGTAAATTCTATAGCAATCACCTCTGGCATCATCAGGCGATCGCCTGATCACGGAAATAACTGTTGAAGTGCGCCGTTCTTAGAGGATGCTTGGCGATCGCTCCCCCTCACAACCCTCAAACCCTGCTAAAATCCCTGTATCAAATATACCAACTACCATGTCTGGCAAAGGATTTGGTCAAGGTAAACCCACAAAAATAGTACAAAAAGCATTCTGCAATTATTGCTAGTAGGGACTCGGAGCAGGTTCTCCCACACTGTTAGTCCAGATGTCGTCTGGCAGCGATCGATCGCGGTGACATACCCGGTCAAGGTCAGGATACGTGATTGTGTCTACTGCCGCTCGGTTGCCGACTACTAGGCATCGCGTTGCCTTGGCGCTGCGATTCTCAAGAAAATGACCTACCGCCACTCCTGCTTGAAAAGTTGCAGCGTCGCCAGGACGTAATACAGTCTTTGTATCTCCTTCAATGAGCGTGATCTCGCCTTCAAGGACATAGACCATTTCATCCTCAGCACTATGCCAATGCTTGATCGATGAACGAGAGCCAGGTTGCAGAACTTGGATGAACGCGCCAAACTGGGTAAGCCCTCCTGCTTCGCTGATCCAGAGGGTACGATTTGGTTCGTGCGCGGCGTGAGAAGGGCTTTCCTCTTCGACGAAATGATCAGGAGTGATAACAGTCATACTGACACCTCTAGGAATTCTGGGGCATATATCTATTCCATTATGTCTAGTAGTCTGCCAAGGGAATTTTGCGTGATGGCAAGCTCTTGGGCAGAGGTGCCATTCGGGCAGGGGGGAAAGAACTTGTACAAATCTCTCCTCTGCCGACCTCCACAAGCGCAATTTTGGGGAAAGCGAACTACTAGGGTACGAATCGAAGCAAAACTTCTCTATATTTGTGCAGTTAGGTGGGAACCCTAACTGCTGGTGATGGGGTGCTGAGTAAGGAAATCTGGGGATGTAGGAAGTAGCGTAGGTGCAGCCCGTCGTAGACATCGCTCTTAAAGCAAAGCGTAGCCTCTGTAAGAAAACCCCATTTCTCTCCTGCTGTATGTTTCTTGAGAGACGACAAATCCCTCTTAAGTCATAGATGCATTATGTGCTGTGATAGAGGATTTTTTACTCCTACATGAGTACTCTATTTAGAGTAGACAAAAGAATTGCAAAAGAAATCATAATTTTTCTGCTTTCTAGATAATTTTCAGTGTATTTTGTGTCAAAAGATACAACTCTTAAGGTCATATTGGTAGTAAATAAATAATCTTAGAATCACGATGGCAAATATGGATAACACAAAGGAAGTTGATAGTACTAAAAATAAATTGGGTCAGCAGGAAATAGGGGATGAAACTGATATAGATTCATCATCTAAGGAACTGATACAGACAAATAAAACAATTATTAATATAGATGGTCAGCGTCCAGTCGATCCAAGTAATATTGAAATTAAAGAAATAATTAATATAGATGGTGAGCGACCAATTGGGAAAAATGAAACCGATTATGAGAAAACAATTAATATAGATGGTCAACGCCCGATCGAGAAGAGCGCTTTTCAAGAACATGAGATGCTAAATATAGACGGTAAGCGTCCAATTGACCCTAGCGATTTAGAGGTTGAAGCTGTTATTGACATAGACGGTCAACGTCCGATCACTAAAAGTAATTTTCTATCTTCAGATACTCTAGAGATAGACGGTAGTCGCCCAATAGGTTCAAATAACAGCTAAAACATCAACTAGGGCGATAATGATTGATTTTGAACCTTGGGACAGATTGTTGCGTAAGTATGTTGATCAGCAAGGTCGTGTAGACTATGTAGCTTGGAAAAAAGAGCAACCCCAAGCAATTGCAGATTGGTTAGCCAGCCAAAAAAATCTGGCTTTGAAATCTAATAGCAATAATCTCGAACAATTGGCATTGTGGATCAACCTTTACAATGCGTTCACCATTTCGACAATTTTGGAGAGATACCCAATAGAATCGATTCGTCCGCGAATTTTAGGAATTCCCAACTGGCTAGCTTTTTTTTGGTTCTTCCAACGTCGCGCTTATTATATGTTTGGGGAAAGTTATAGTTTAGCTAAAATTGAGAACTCTATTCTACGGGAAAAATTGCAGGAGCCACGAATTCATTTTGCGATAGTCTGTGCTTCGGTTGGTTGTCCTTTACTACGTTCGGGAGCCTACTTTGGGTCGCAAGTCAGTCAGCAATTAGATGAAGATGCACTTCGTTTCATAAATAACCCTGAAAAAGTCCGTTATGATATTGAGAGCAAAACACTTTACTGTAATAAAATATTAAAGTGGTATCGTCAGGATTTTTTAAAAGTTGCACCCTCCGTTCCCGAATACATTCGCTCCTATTTGAAAACAGACTATCCCCTTAATGCCTCAACGCGGATATCCTATCTTCACTATGACTGGAGCTTAAATCAGCGAATATCTTGATAAAACTGTTTAAGATAATTTGCATTAACGCCAATCCCCCACAAAAAGCCAATATAAAGGTAAATTGCAGTTGCTTTGAAGCTACCCCATTTGGCTACACGACGATCTGAGGAATGAACAATCCGATTTACCAGATAAATACGTCCTTTTTTAACTAATTTTAGACATAAATCTCCATCCTCCATAATTGGCAATGCCTCATCAAATCCGCCACAATCCCAAAAATCAATCCGACGACAGAACATTACTTGATCTCCAAACAACAAACGCAATCCTCGGAAAAATAGGTGAGGCTTAAATAACAGTGGTGCATAATAGGTTTTTAAATAATTATGTAGAGAGATACCCCAACGAGTTGTTTGAGAACCTGACATCAGAGAAATGAACCCGCCACAGGCAACGGTAGGTTCTGCCAGAGTCTTGTTGATGACGGTAATTAGATCATCTGGAACCCACGTATCTGCATGAAGAAAGCAAATAATATCTCCAGTTGCTGCTGATGCTCCATAATTCATTTGAAGAGAACGCCCTGGTTGTTGAGATAAAAGGAATTGTACATTCAAAGTTTGATTAAATGACTCAAAAATTCGCTTTGCAACTGTCACCGTCTGATCTTGGCTGCCACCATCTACCACTATCACTTCGTCAGGAGGAGGATTAAGTAAAGTCAGTTGGCGCAATGTCCGCCCTAAGTTAGTTGCTTCATTTAAAGTAGGAATGATAATAGAAACTTGAGACATATCGATTTAATGGCTTTATTGTTATCTCTATTTTACTTGTTGATGTCGTTCGGCTTTAGCCCAAAGAGAAATCGGACAATGTTGAGACTTTTTATAAACATTTCATACAAAGCATTTGTCACCATAACGGTTGCTGTACTAATAATTAAAAATTTTGCGGTTATCCCAAAATCCCATTGCACTACATAAAAAGATATCGCCACCAAAACTGTTTGATGCGGCAAAAAAAAACTGAATAAGCGACAAGGGTTGTATATTACAGGATACTATTAGCAAATGATAGATATTGTTGACTTAGCCCAAGTATGGCAGTTACCCAACACCAAGAATTGAAGCTTGCGACTTGAGTTTAATGCTCCAAAGCATGGTAACGAGCTTTCAGCAGTTTTCCCCAGATTGCATTGTAAGGATGTACAAACTGTGTAGGTTGATTGTGTCTAAAAATGAGCCTTCCTTCATTTGCCCACTGAAAAATCCCACCGCTCAAGTTATAAATGCACTTCATCCCAGTTTCATTAAGCTGCTGGGCTAATTTGGCGCTACGGTAGCCAACGGAACAGTACACGACAATTGGGTTGTTTTTTGGCACTGTAGAAAGTACTGCTAAGTCAGGTATAAGAGGATCTATCTGTGTTGCTGTTTCGATATGGCTCACCGCATATTCTGTCTGACTTCGTGCATCTAGCACTAATGGCCATGGCTTTCCAGAACCTAATAGCAATTGAGCGAATTCCTTGCTTGTAATTTCCTCAACATTAGGAAACCTCAATCTAATCAGAAGTTTAAGAAACTTAAACGTAAGTGATTGCATTTGTAAAAGTATGCTTTCGTTTTTCATTGATAGTTGTGACGTATCTAGGCTTTCTGAGTACAAGTATGTTCAGGGTATGAGCTAATCTTGTTTTACTCAGTTTTAGTTCCAACCCGATGTCACTTAACCAATTCTCTATCTCTGTTTTACACAGTTTTATCACTTCTAGGTTCTCATGACGGACGTAGAAGCCCACAATTTACTCACTGGTAGTTACTCATACGAAAACAGTTGAACATTGTTACAATCTCTACACTTACGCGCCCGCAGTTTTTCGCCTCCTCCCCATCCAGCCTCATCCGCACGGAAATACACCCACTGGCTTACTGATTCTCCAACGGTACGACCCCAAACAAAATTTTGTGAGCCGCAAATAGGACATGGCGTTTCTTGTAGACTAAGGTTTTTGTGATTCGGTTGGTTGTTCATGAGCTTCCCCCGATGAATTCTGAGTGCAATCTTCAGCAGCTATTGGGCCAAAGACCATTACTATGCAAAATACCCTCTTGCTCAAGCTAAATTAACACAGGGATATCGATCTTTGTGTAGCAATGTATATCGTCAGTTGACCAAACATGGGTTTTCTAAAACTCACTCTTTGCTCGATTATGGCTGTGGTGGCAACGGTCTGTTTGTACAATATTTTCGGGAACGCGGCTTTACCAACTCTTACGGTTATGATCCTTATGCATCAAAGGATAGCTTCGGCAATCCGGTAGTTCTTGGGTATGGGCAATTTGATTACATTTTGCTTCATGAGGTCATCGAACACGTTGAAGACCCTAATGCATTATTAAGCCAGTTAAACAGCTTGCTGTCTTCTAAGGGTTATATTCTAATTACTACACCTAACGCCGCTAATATCGACCTAAACCGACCCGACTTACCCGATCATTATAACCCTGTGCATGTCCCGTACCACCTTCATATATATACGCATGAAATCCTCGAATTTTTAGGCACTAGTCATGGATGGGAGCTTGTAGATTTCTATAATCGCAGATATGGCGATACACGCAGGTTCGGCTTTAATGTTCGAGCTTGGAACGCTTACGTAAGTCTCTTTGATGGCTCATTGGACGTTCTTCTTGAGCCGCTCCAAATAGCGAAAGCATTGACCTCTTATAAATTTCTTTATTACGCTATTTTCGGCTATTGGCTAAGTCTTCATTGTGGGATGGCTATCATGTTCCGCAAAAGCGTTTAATCAAGTGACACCGGATAGCCCGTCGTAGACATCACTTAAGTAGTTAAACAAAATTAATTACACAAAATTAAGGTATGAAACCCTTATTCAGACTAGAAACTCATGTGTAAATAATTCTGTGCGATTACTTAAAATATTTATTGCATTTACTGTAGCGATTTTACAATTTGAGGTCATGTTGAATTATATTTCAAACACCGCTATCAGGGCTTAAATTATCCCATTGGAAGTTTAACTGAGTATTATAAGTTTAATACTCAGTATGTCAAAATCGTGCTGCGTGACCTGCAACAAATGCAACCTAAAATATTATCTCAAGATGAAATAAATATTCTTGAGGAGAATACTAGCTTGATTCAATTTGCTGTCTAGTATTTCATTTTGGTATGAACTACAGCGATCGCCCCTTTGTTCCTCTAAGAAACTGGAACTGGGGGGCGTAGTTTAGCACCGCAGGAATAGCTCAATCTGCTGCATGAGAGATACCACTTTGATGTTTCTATTTTTATGGATAATTCGTGCTGGGTGACTAAATGACGAGTTATCAATGACAGATTATCGAAACACAATTCAGGAGTCAGGAGCCAGAATTCAGTTGGGTATTTTGTGCGACTGGCGGATAGCGTAGCGTTAGCGACGCAGGAGCGTCTGAATCAAGGGGTTTAAGACCCAGCCCTTTCAATGCGAACAAATGAACTACTAAAGCCAAGGCTAAAACCCGCTCCTAATATAGGTTATGAAGATGAATTCAAGGTATCCTTGGCATATTAGTACCAGGGTGCTTAAAAATGCTGTCCTCCATCTTTGAGCAATTTGTAAAAGAAAGTCCAGTAAGCGTGATGGCACAAGCATTAATGTCACATATATTTGCATCTGAGCGGATGGATGGGTTATTTAGAAGACATGCTCAGGTGCAGTACCAACAAGATTTGCTATTTTCAAGTCTTGTAGATTTGATGAGCTTGGTGGTATGTGGAATGCAGAAATCAGTTCATGCAGCTTATAAAGCGAGGGCAGCGAATTTAAGTGTAAGTACAACAGCATTGTATAACAAGCTTTGTGGTGTTGAGGTGGGGGTAAGTCAAGCATTAATAAGAGAAACAGCACAAGACTTAGTTGAATTAGTGAAATTAGTAGGTGGAGAGCAAGCAAATATATTGCCAGGGTATTGCATGAAAGTAGTAGATGGGACTTGTTTGAAAGGAACAGACCACAGACTAAAAGCAATCCGAAATCTAGCGGCATCTGCACTACCGGGGAAAGCGATAGTAGTACTCGAACCATTGTCAAAATTAGTCACAGATATTTTTCTCATTGAAGACGGTCATGCACAAGAACGTTCCGAATTTGACTCAGTATTAAAGAAAGTTTTGCCACAAGATTTATGGTGTGGAGACAGGAATTTTTGTACATTAAAGTTTTTGTTTACGATTCAAGAGAAGAAAGCATCTTTTGTAATCAGACAACATAAGGGGATGGGATTTAAAGAACTAGAGGAATTAAAACCATTAGGCTCAACAGAAACCGGAGAATTATTTGAGCAAAAGGTAGAAATAAATTACGAAGGGAAAGCTTTAACATTAAGGCGGGTTGTAGTAAAGTTATTTGTCGCAACGCGAGATAAAGAATGGGAAATAGCAATTTTCAGCAATTTACCAAGCGCTGTACCAGCAGCGAAAATAGCTGAAATATATCGTAATCGTTGGACTCTAGAAAGCCTATTTCAAACAGTAACTAAAAATTTCAACGGTGAAATTCAAACTCTAGCTTATCCAAAAGCAGCTTTATTTTCATTTTCAATGGCGTTAGTTGCGTACAATATACTCGCAACATTAAGAGCCGCTCTAGGGGGTGTACATGGAGTTGAAAAAATTGAAGCTGGTTTATCTGATTTTTATTTAGTTGATGAGATTCAAGGTACATATAGAGGAATGATGATTGCAATTCCAGCTTCGGAGTGGGAGATATTCAAAACTGTTTCAATAGTCAGAATCGCACAACTTTTACAACAATTGGCAACGGGTGTTAATCTCAAACAGTTTGTCAAAGCGACTAGAGGAAAAAAGAAGCCGAAATTACCAGTAATTTATAATAGTAAACAGGGACATATTTCAACTAATCGACTCTTAGAACAGTACAATAATTCATAAAAAAAGCAGTTAATCACGACTACATAACTGATTAAATATACTGGCTTACCTGATGTAAAAAATGGTACAAGCAGAGAAATTTTATTATTTATTTTTTGTAAAAAATCATGATTTTAGCTTCTTAAATCTCTTAATATATGATTGCATTACTGAACTTTAATAAATTCATGTATGAATTTATCTAATTCAATAGTTTGAACCGTTGTAATTGCTAAAAAATGCCTTTTTTCTAGCAATTCACAACTTGAATTATCAAAAAGAGCATATAGTTCATTTGTTCGCGTTGAAAGGGCTGGGTTTAAGACCCCCACTAAATCGTTCGTGCAGCGTCTCTGAAAGAGAAGATTTAGTGGTCAACAAGAAAGTGGCGGGTCTGAATCCCCCACTGATAGCGAAGCGTTAGCGACGCAGGAGCGTCAAGATTGCTGACTCCTGAATCCTGACTTCTGAATTCTTATTCATCTTCTTCTGGGTCTTTTATCTAATAAATTAACCGCAGCACCAGCAGCAGCACCATTGACACCATTTTTCCAGGTAGTTCTACAACCACCAGAAATTGCACCTGCCAATACACCAGCACCAGCACCTACACCGATATCTTGAACAGGTAAACGTCCGTTTCTTCTTCTGGCTCTGGTGCTTCTTGCACCATTGGCAGCATTAACAGCAGCACCAGCAGCAGCACCTTTAAAAGCATTGTCTAATACCGAACCACAATTTGTTACAACCCCACTTAATACACCTGCCCCGGCTCCAATGGCTGCATTATTAAGAACTCGGTCATCAGCAGAAGCAGGTTGAACCGGGATTAAGCTAGTACCAGCTAAAGTAGCAGCCATCAAGCCAGGTAGGAATGCGCGTTTTAAAATGTTTTGCATGGTAGTACCCTCTAAAATCTTACGATTGGTGAATAACCAAATTTCAGTGCGCTCACTATTTCCTCGTATTTCTGATTTTAGACAATAGAAATATTATCTAAAATTTGGATATTTGCACCTACTAACAACGTAATTTTAGCCCAAAGCTTGTTGTATTTACTGAATGGACAATAATTAAACTGACACATTAACTAAAAAACAGTAAACCAAAGCGAGTGCAGGCAGTTGCTATTCCGACATAAGAGACTGTTTCTCTTGTGCAATAAGTCACACCAGATGATTCAGCAATACGTGAAAATATTCTTGATAAGTTGAAAACAGACAAGCAGTCAGCAGCCAAGGCAATTGACGCTTTTATTGAGGAACTGGGTGCTGTAAAGGAAGAACAACAGCCAGCAACAGTGGAATTAGATGTAGCGAGTTACGATTTTTGTGCTGGCGACTATTAACCAGTCAACTTAATCACACCTTGGCTGACTAAATGTTCAAGCTGAGAATGATGCTGTGTTTGCTCCCGTAGCAACTTGAGTTGCTCATAAGTGAGAATGTGTAATCCGGGACGGACAACATAACCTTGAATGGTAATGCTTTGTGGTTGCTGGCTATCGGTGCGGTTGTAGGAAATTGAAGGCATATTTACAATTACGTAAGTTAGAACTGATTAGTAGAAGAAAATTTAATTCTTCATTCTCTTACAGCTTCACACAATTTCTTCTTAAAAGGTGATTATAGAATCAGTCAAAGCAAAAATATGTGGGATATTCTCAATAGAAGCGCTTTACAGTCCTAGCCAAGATGAACCAAATAGCAATGAAATTCACCATTAATTGTAGTTCATAATCTGGTTTATACTGTACAATAAAAAACTGCCCTAGACGAAAGTTAGAGCAGTTTTTGAGAGAACTAAATTGTATATAAGACAATTAATATTGTCTCCGATTTATTCATAGTAAGTACAGTCATCTAATACCCTTCACCTCATATTTAGTCACGTTTTGGTTCGTAATTGAGAACAACAATCCCACAGTCAAACGATGTAGCTTTTACTAATGTCAGATATTGTTTGCTGTCAAGTTCTTTAAAAATTGTCATTCCGTCACCAATTGCAATTGGATTAATGAATAAATGAAATTCGTCAATCAATCCTTGTTTGATTAGAGCCGATACAAAGGTCGCACCGCCATAAGTGATAATGTCGTTACCATCTTGTTTTTTTAATTTAGTGATTTCGTCAACAAGATTGCCTTTTGCTAAAACGGTATTGTTCCATTCTGACTTATCAAGCGTTTTGCTAAAAACAACTTTGTGTGTGTCCGTAAATTTCTTACCGGCTGTAAACTCCGGGTCATCAGGATTTGCAGCCACGCTACCCCAGTAAGGAATGAACCCTTCGGCAAGTTTTCGTCCAAGAATAATGCAGTCAACAGGTTCAGTTATATCTTTGACATATTGTTTTAATTCGTCGTCCCAATTCCACGCCATAAATTCCATTTCACCATTGAGTCCGGCAATGTATCCGTCAAGGGTCATTTGTATTTGAAGTTTTAATTTTCTCATTGTCGTATTCTCCTTTGTGATGAGTTAGGTTTATTTTCAGCCCCTTCTATAGTACATAAGTACTGCATAAATGTCCTATCTCTTGTGGCCGAATATGAAGATGGGTTTACCTAATCGAAAATGAAACTGTTACACCAATTAGACGGTTTTGGAGCAAAATAGCGATTATCTATCGCGCCAAATCGATACAGCAGTAGCCGTGCATTGTTAATTTTCGTATGTTGCTAGAAATTATTCCTTTTCCCCTTTGCTAATAAAAGCTAGTAATGCTAGATTTCCGTTACTGGCAATTCTTCAGGGTGATTTATGAACAAAGGTGAACTAGTGGATGCTGTAGCAGCCAAAGCCAACGTCACAAAAAAGCAAGCTGATGAAGTCATCAGTGCTTTTTTGTCAGTTGTTACTGAGGCTGTAGCGAATGGAGATAAGGTAACACTCGTCGGATTTGGGTCATTCGAGCGACGCGATCGCTCAGAACGCGAAGGGCGTAATCCGAAAACCAATGAGCCAATGACAATTCCAGCGACCAAAGTGCCTGCGTTTTCTGCTGGGAAACAGTTTAAAGAAAAAGTAGCGCCATAGATGAATGGCTTTACCACTGGCAATCTAATCCGATACAAAGCCATAATCGATTAATTCAAGTATCGAATCGACTGTGAAACTTTGACTGCTTCTTAGGGAGTAACGTTACTACAATTCTGGTATTACTCCCGTACCAACAAATCTGTTTCTGTTAAAATCGCGTCTTCCAGCACGTAAATTTTGAGGCAGTGCTATGTGTGCAAAGGGATTTGGACAACCCCAACCCACCAAAATCGATAAACTTGTTGAATCTGCGGTGCGTTATTGCCACAAGCGACACCCAGAAGCCTTAGACCAAATTTTTGACAATCTGCCTGTTAAGCTCAACCAAGAAGTAATAACAGGGATTTTGGCAGCATTGCAGAAAGATATTGACACTTTGAGTTGGTTTTGCGGCTACATGGCATCAGAAATCAATCGCAGTGAGGACAACCAAAAGTCCCATCATCCCATCGCGGAACTTAGCAAAACTCTTATTACATTGGGGATGGAACCGTTTACTGATTTTATGCCTTATCCTGGTTGCCGCCTCGTCATACTCAATTCGGAAAAATTTGAATCATTACCAAAGTCAGTTCAAACCATAGTGCAGCAGGCTTTTGATATTAGGGAAAGTAGCGGGACAGAGGCACAAAGGATAAATGATGCGTTGTTACAAGAGTTGATGGTTCAGGAGTAAAGCTGACTCCGACGAGTCAAGGTTTAACTGGATCGTCTCTGATTAGTAACTCAACTCAACAATGGTGGATTGAATACCTTATTATTCAGTCCACATAAGCTTTCGCAACGTGATCATCAGAAGGCTGTCAAAGAATTATGGTTTTTTATATCAATACCATTGCCAATTTACGAGGGTTCAACGCCTGTAGAAACGGGATGAATGCGACCTAAAGCAGTAAGCTTGGCAAAAATCTGGGTTAATAAAATAGGCTCCGGGATTTCGGGAAGCATTTTTAACATTTCACGAACATATCGAAAACCACGGTAATAAGCCTTAAGATCAATAATGCCGGAGTCGGGATTGTGTTGACGGAAATCACCGAGAAGGTGATGAGATAAATTCACCATAAAGAATGCTAGATTAGCAGCATTAGTCACCGCAGTTTGACCAATGTTCATAAAGTCTTCCAATCCCCAAAATTGCTTGGCATCACGGAAGTTAAACTCGATTTGAAAGCGCAGTTTGTAGTAGTCAATTATTTTCTCAGATGACAATTTTAGGTCACTAGAAAAAAGAATGACGTGACTGTGAGCATTAGTTTTGAGATTGGTTTTCACCAAAATAACTATATTCAGTGCTTGAGCAAATTCCTTGTGAAGGAGAGTGCATTGATAAATATCAGTTTTGATATCGTCTTCAATGGTACTTTTACATAAATATTTATTAGGTATGTTATGGTAGTCAATCTTATCACCGTATTTACGACGAGAGCGACTATTGGAGTCAGGATGTTGGTAGGGTATATACAATGCCGAATCATGGCGCAACTTGGAAATTATGTGCAAATTAACTTGCCGAACCATTTGTAAGGCATTATTGTTCCCAAAATGACCGTCTAAAACTAAGTAAGTTAGCGGAATAAAGTTAGCTATTAATTTGACTAACTCATTAATCATCTTCTTAATTCTTAGTAATTCCGATGTTAGAATTACTTCTGTTTTGTTTTTATTTTTACTCCCTTTTGGTCGTCCACGTCCACGTTTTTCTTTGGGTTTTATTTCTGTTTTTGGCGATCCACTACTCTTTTCTACATCGCTCTTGATTACCTGTTCTAAATGAAAAAGGAAACGAGTGTCTTCGCTCAACACTTACTAATGATAATGTAAAAAAAGATAGACCTAATATAGGTTTGCTGACCAGGCTAGAAAAAAATCTATCCAGCCCATAAGTATGTTTCCCTGATTTACTGATTACAACTTCATCTCCTGCAAGCAAATATACCTCATTTGCACGGAACAAATGCTTACGGAAAAATAGCCAAAACAAGGTCGCCCAAGGGATTACTGTATGAAAGAATCTCAATATCGTCCGATAACTACCACCACCACCTGCCCAACGAGATATTCCCAACATGCTGACTCGTCCGCTCATTGCTAACATGGCCAGAATTATTTGGTTCAGTTGCCGCATTGTTGTCGCGTTTATCTGCGGTAGCAGGCATTGTAACAGTGATAGGATATCGAACATGGGCGAATTGTAGCTTTTGAGTTGTCGTTTGGGAAGACAACAACTCTACTACAGAGCGCCCTCTCTCTTCATACTCTTTTTTTGGCTAAGGTATTGAGTAGGGAAGCATATTTGATTAGTTCTCAAGTTTTATCTACAGCTAATGAAGAAGGGGAAAGGGAAAAAGTTTTTCTTGTGAGAGTGACTTAATAATTCTTGAATCCCTTTCTTCCTCTTTTTATTGGGCTGTATATCAATCATTTAAAATACCCCATGACAACAACAATCGTTCATCCTAGTATCGAAAACTTACAGCAGTTTTCTGACTCGTTCGACATTGAGAAAATATTGCAATCTAAAGGAATTCTGCCGTGGCTTTTAGCAAATGGCTGGAACTATGACAAGGAATCTTGTTTGATTGCAAACATTATTGATGAATCTACAAGCTTGGATCAAGTTTGGGAATCAGACGAGTTTGATTTTAATGCTCTTTCAGATGAATTAAAAGAAAAACTCAATCAGATTTTTGAGCATTTCTATCTGTAATCGAATGGCACTTTCAATCAATAATTAACGCAAAGGTAACGAATTATGCGTGAAAAACTCTCCAGTTAGATTTAATCAGTCTGACTGGAGAGAAAAATCGATTCCACAAAAGATTATCACACACTCTACTTGAATACTAATCAGATGGAAACAAATTTG
This sequence comes from Nostoc sp. CALU 546, assembly GCF_048836525.1. NCBI lineage: Bacteria > Bacillati > Cyanobacteriota > Cyanophyceae > Nostocales > Nostocaceae > Nostoc > Nostoc sp. CALU 546. The sequence goes on along the minus strand of NZ_JAWJTF010000096.1, from coordinate 10,346 downwards.
ATTAAAGTGTATGACGCGACACTGTTAAGTTCATCGAAAGTTTACCAAATCGACGGTACGCTTTCACGATACTTGGGTGATGAAGGTACTATCCAACATCCACAGTATCTATTTGTACCTCTGCCAAATCAAAGAAAAAAAGTCAGCTTTCGGCTAAATCGAAACAAACTCATGACTCGCTGTTATGAAGTCGAAGGTATGGTTTATCAAAAGCCTGTGGCGCAGGATAATTCACAGCAACTTCAACTATTTTGAGCCATGTCCATACATAAACCACCAGTCATCAAAAGACACATTAGGTTACAAAAAAGCTCTAAAAAAGTAATCTATAGGGCTACTAAAGACATTCAAATAGTCACAAAGAAAGCTTCGCTTAATCGAAGTGAAAAATAATGATTGAGGTGAATAATCATGGTACAAGCAATTGACAATCCTATTGCTGCAAATTTCCTAACTGATGCAGTAGTTGAGCGCCACAATTTCTCACAGTTAAATAAAACTCGTATTCGCTTCCGTATCCAGTTAAAGAAAAGTACAAAATCGGCTGCTCCTAAATGGGCAGATGTACTACAAGCTGAAGTTTCTGAAATTGAATCAGACCTTGTTAAAGTTACTAATTCCGAAGTTGGTTTGCGGGGTATCAAGGTATTTAAGAAATTGGATGAAGCTGCTGCCCAATTGAGGCAAGAGATTGCTTCAGTTCAAGAGTGGATGTCTGCTGATACTGGTGATTGGGTTTGTCCGATTGATTTAGCTCCACTCGTTTGGAACCAGTTAATCAATATCAGGGATAATATCGCCCCTGGATTGCGTAATCAATTAAAAGCTGATTACGAAGCAGGACTTGTTGATTATCAAGAGCGAATTGATCAGTTCCTCTCGCTTAACACTTGGGAATTAGCACACGATAAGCAAGAGTCAGTTAAAGCCAACTTGTTAAGAGCATTCCCGACTCTGATCGACCTCGAAGACTATTTACAAGTCGTTATTGGTCGTCCGGTGATTATCCCAGCATTGTCCGAACAACTCAATCAGCAACAAGCCGAATGTCTTGACCAGATTACCAAGTTCATTCAGCAGTATGACCAAAATCTGGAGCAACGGCTAAGGGAATCTGCTTTAGCTGGCGGTGAACAACTGGCGGCTCAGTTGCTTGAAGAGTTGGCTGATTGGGAACCAGGGAGGAAACCCATACAGTTCAAAAGGAAAATGGAACGCCATTTGATGAAGGTTCAAGTGCTACTAGCAAACGCTTCACCGGAAGCTGGCAGCAGTTTACAGCAGATGATGGAGCATTTGGATTCGATTGTCACCGATCCAGCGATTGAAGCTAAGAATTTGGGCAGTGATACGCGCAGTCAACTACAGCAAAAAATGGAAGAAATTCGGATCAAGTTGTTAGACGAACAGCGCAATCTCCAAGAGCTAGCAACTGGTGAGGTGGGCTTATCGAAAGCTACCGTGATGTCGTTCAAGTTTAGGTAAAAAACAGTCTTGGGCGGGTGCATTCGCTCAAGACTGATCCCAATGGATTTAATACGTAGTTTCCAGAATAACCCAAAAAGGATATAGCACCTTTACTATTTCTCAAACCAATTTGAAAGCCTTGGAGCTAAAAATGTCGCATTTCTCAACTGTTAAAACCAAGCTTGTTAACCGTGAATGTCTGGTACAAGCTTTACAAGATTTGAAGCTGAATCCGCAAGTACATGAAACAGCACAATCACTAAAAGGATACTACGGTGATTCTCAAGGACAAAGTGCTGAAATCATCGTATCCGGTCGCACCATAAAAGCCCGTGCAGACATCGGGTTCAAATGGAATCAGTCAAGTGGTGTGTACGATGTGATACACGACAGCTACGAGACAGTTCCGAAGTTGGGACAAGACTTTTTCAGTAATAAACTAATGCTGGCTTATGGACAACGTATGGTTCGCGCTAAAGCCGCCGAGTTACAAGAAAAATTTGGTGAATGTGCGATCGCTGAAGAAACCAACGGCACCGTGCAAACCCTACGGCTGACTTTTGCCGGACATCAAGAAGTTAAACAATTTGCACGGAGATAAATTATGGAACGCTCAATATTGATTCATTTTGACAGCGCTACAGGTGAAGTGAAAGTGGAAGCGGAGGGGTTCGAGGGAGTGAGTTGTTTATCGGCTACGCAACCATTTGAATCCGCTTTGGGAGTTGTGAGCGAGAGCGATCGCACTTTCAAAGAAGAATCAGCACCACAGCTTCGGACTACGAACAGCACTCAAACACGTTTACGTCAGTAATCAACATGGGGGAATCAACAAGTTCCCCCCCCCAAAACATCATGAACGAATTAGCTAAAGAATACCCATTTGTTCACGTTTATGCACAACAGAAAGCACGTCAGCCCGTGATCATCAAAGCGAACACTGAAGGGTTGTGTGTGCTGCTCAATGCTTTAATTTCTGCCATTGCCCAACTAGAGCGCAATGGTATGGCTGAGGTTTTTGACGGCGATGCTGAAGCCTATGAGGTAATCGTGAAAGTGGTCAACACTCATGACGATCTCTCTCCAGTTCCTTATCAAATTGAAAAACAATGAAACTCTCAAATCTTCTCTCCACACTCGATTCACAAATCCCCATTGCTGCGGTTGATGTTCTGTCTCCTGATGAAGCGACGATTATTCAGTGGTTGACTACAGAGGCATCTAGCAAGCTATCAAGTCCAGTGTTCTTCTGGAATCTGGGTGTGTCCAGTCTCGAACAATGCCTGATTGCGTCGGATGGTGGTTTGGTGTTTAAGCCAGTTGCAGAGTACAAAAGACCACCACAGGCTGATCCACTACTATTCGTATTCGACTACATTGCTAACTTCACTGGGAATGGTGTATTTATCCTCGGAGATATTCACCCCTTTATTGCTAAGAATTCACCCCAATTATCATGGGAGATTTTAAGCAAGGTAAAAAACCTTTACCACAGGTTAAAACCCACAGATAAACGCATTGTATTGCTGGGTCAGAATATACAATTACACGAATCTCTAGTCAGATTGATTCCTTATTGTGAAGTTCCTTTACCTAGTATTGACCAAATACTACTTCATATCAATTCTTATTTGCATGACTTACAACAGTCTGCTAGAGAGCAAGAATTAACCTTTACTGTTACGCTTGAAAATGCTGAATTTGAAACTCTTTCTCGTGCTGCACTGGGTTTAACCCTGGAGGAGATTAGCGACTTCCTTCGGTTAACAGTCAAAGAAAACTTAACTAATGATGGTGTCGTTGTCGGCGCTGACTTTATCCCCAAAGCCGTCGAGTACAAAACTCGGCTACTGTCTCAAATGGGCATTGAGTTGGGTAAACCTGCGATAATCCCATTCGGCGGTTTGGATCTACTGCGCGAATGGCTGACTCGGCGGCGGCGGCTATTCACACAAGAGGCGCGTGAGCTACACCTACCTCAACCAAAAGGTGTGTTGCTGGCTGGCCCACCCGGTACTGGGAAAACTTTATTAGCCAAGAATATTGCTAACATTCTCAATTTACCACTACTCCAACTAGACATTGCATCCCTCTTGGGCAGTCTGGTAGGTGAGTCTGAGGGCAATGTCAAACGGGCTTTGAAAACAGCTGAAGCGATCGCACCTTGTGTCTTATGGGTGGACGAGATAGAAAAAGCACTTTCGGGTACTGGTGACACTAGTGGAGTCTCACAGAGGATTCTGGGCAATATCCTTACATTCATGTCCGAGTCACAATGCGGGGTGTTCGTTGTTGCTACCTGCAATGACCCATCTGCGTTACCAAGTGAGCTAAAGAGGAAGGGAAGATTTGACGAAAATTTCTTTGTTGATCTTCCCACGGAGCCTGAGCGAGTCCAGATTCTGGGGATTCATCTACAACGTTTTGGCATTCATCTGGAATCGGAGTACCTCGAAGCGATCGCTGCCAACACCGCGAAATTTTCAGGGGCAGAACTGGAAACCCTTGCTTCGGAAGCTGCTCTGCTGGCATTCGATGAGGGTAGACCGCAGCAGGTAACACTTGCTGACCTCGAAACCTGTCGTCAAACCATTACCCCACTTGCAATTCAGGATGCGGCGGCGGTTGAAAGAATGCAGTCCTGGGCATCCACCGCACGACGAGCTAGTAGCCCTGCGGTTGCAGCGAAAACTCAGTCTCTCAGAACTGCCAAATACAGAAACATGAACTGATATTAATTGCGGTTGCTCCCTATCTTATGGGGGCAATCACACTTTTTTTATAAATTAACACCAGCTTCTTAATAATTAGATAGACCAAAGAAAATGGCAACAGACTTAGTTACTTATTACGGACAAACAGACTTAATCAACCAGTTCGTTGATAACTACGGCGCACACTTAGAGAAGTTAGATAGAGAAACCAAACTGTTATTACGGGTAACTTTGTCTACATACATTGTTATGCAACAAGAGTACACCCCAAATGAATATCAGGTTTCTACAGCCCTTGAAGATGCTTTATGTGAGCTAGTAATTCCTGATTCTATTCCTCAAGATTTGTATGATGTCTGTTCTGTTTTAAATGGATTAACAACACACGAAGCTGAAACGTTACTTGAAGCTTTACAACATCAAATTAGATGGGGCAATGCCCAATTAAAAAGAAGTGTTTGAAAACCAAACACTAATTTACTAATCAAATTAATTAGACCGGAGGAAAACATGAGCCAATATCCAAGTTTTGAAGACTTCAAAAATTCTTTGTTAAACAAAGATGTTCCACCAACTGTTAAGTCCAGCCAAGAAAGCTTTGAAACTTTCAAAAACAGGATTTTAGGCGTATCTAATCCACAATCTACGAGCAAATAATCAACATGGAAACCTATTTAGTTTTTGTTGATGCTATCCAGAACAGCAATAAGTTCTGGTCGGCCATTGTCGAAGATGGTAACTTAACAGTGCAGTGGGGCAGAGTCGGTTATCAAGCGCAAACCAAAGTCCACACATTAGGCAATCATCAGAGAGCCGTTAGCAAATTCAACAATCTGGTAGCCGAAAAGATGATGAAAGGCTACAGAAGAAGTCAGTCACAAATCGACAGTAATTGTGAAATTTCTGAAATCAACAGAGCGATTGAATTACTAGAGATTATCCGTCCTTATGTAGAGCAGAGAAATTTTTCAGTTGCTTATATCAATGCCCTAAATCAATATCTGAAGATTGTCCCAACACCTTTAGGTATGCAAATTGAACCATACAGGGTATATCGCTCAGTAGAAGATGTTGATTATCAAATGGGATTACTCAATTCTCTGCTAGCGACACCTGCACCACTTGCTGCTGCGGTGGCTGTTGGTCATACCCCTGAAGCAACAACAGAAACGGCAGTTGTCAGTCTCAAGACTATCAGTAAGAATTTCTGGCGACATTTGTAAATTAGCTTGTCGTAAAGTATTGCAGCCAATTTACTTGCTTCGATGCGGACTGATTAAATATATCCCCCAGCCTATACCGCACTGGGGGATATTTCTAACTGACTTTCAGCTTAATTGCTTGTTTGTCCTTTTGGTTGTTTCGTATGACATCGCTTAACCATTAGAATATTTTTTCTGAATATGGAACTTTTATGTAAATTTAACCACATCATTCTGATGAAAGTTTACAATATAATTACTGATACTAATCTAGTTACAACCAACAGGCTTTGGTTTGACCCATGACTGATAATAAACAAGTTGTCTCCCAACTCATTCAACAAAAACCAAGACGTGTTTTGGTTGTAGCGTCTAGTGAACTAGCTATCCATCATCGTCACAGAAAAACCTTTCAGACACTGCCTACTTTAAGCAATGACATTCTCAAAGTCATCGCTAAATTGTCCATCGTCAGCGCTATGTTGTTTGGCATAAGTGCATTAGGCTATTGGGGATTAGAAATTGTTGAAACTAAAACAATCCCTACAGTAGAAGACAGATACGATTGGCGAACCCAAAAACATATTTGTTTCGGTTGGATGCTGTTTACTTTTTCTAGCTTTCTTGGGAGCGCTTCTTTTGGTAACGAGTCTCACTAATCAGTTCCAGAGGATAGAGTTCATAATAAAAATTCATCACTCAAAAGTCATAATTGAGAAGCAATTTAATATGATTGGTAGATTAATTCATGAAAATTTCTGTTGATGTTTTAACTATTCAGACAGATGTATTCAGAATAGTTGAATTCTTATATTTAATATCTGAGTAAATTTTAGTGGAGCAATTATGAATCCTATTAATCAGGCTATTTTAGAATCTCTGCGTTCTGGCGAGAAAACTGCTGGAGAATTAAAAGACATATTTGATTGTAGTTACAGCGTCCTTGATAAGGGATTGCAGGATCTGATTGACACACACCAGATTGAAGCCGGATGGAGTAATGATAATTATCCAGCAAGAATTTATCGGCTCAAGCGCCAGCAACAATCTATTCATTTTTGGAAAAATTAGTCATTTATTTTTATCTTGTTAACTGGCCTAACTAGATAATATCCCTCAACTGTGGAAAATTAGCCAGCCTCAAGGCTATCAGCAAGAGTTTTTGACGACATTTGTAATTCAGGGGCGTGGCGGAAATTGCGAAATGCTTGTCCAAATCTATGAAAACTGTAATTTACTCACTTAACGAACAAACTTGAGACTTTCTACACTAGAGCTAAACAGGCAATGATTTGAGGTATTACATCAACGTCAATCGGTTTACTCTACTATGCCAAAAGCATAAAGCAATTTAGCTGACTTTAATCACTTGAGTTTTTGGAAGACATCGTAGCTATTATATTCACCTATTCAATAGAAAGGGTAACTAATGATGACCGAACGAGAATTTCCGAACTGGGAAGCGCTCTATCAAGAACAAGCCGTTGAAACCATGCCCTGGTTCAACCCTAGCTTAGATCCAGATGTCGAAGAAGCGCTCCTTAACCTTGAACTGAGCAATGGTTCAGTGCTGGATTTGGGAACAGGGCCGGGAACTCAAGCGCTTGCCCTAGCCGAACGAGGATTTCAGACGATGGGAACAGATTTGTCAGAGGCGGCCATTCGTCAGGCGGCAGCAAAGGCAAACCAAAAGGGATTAGAAATTTCGTTTCAGCAAGATGATATTCTCAACAGTCGTTTGGAACAATCTTTCGATTTGATTCTCGACAGAGGATGCTTCCATGTTCTGCCACCCCAAAGCTATGGTACTTACGTGCAAACAGTCGCAAGCTTATTAAAGCCTAAGTGCTACCTGTTACTGAAATGCTTCTCTCAAGAGGAAACAAGAGAACAAGGGCCTTACCGCTTTAGCCCAGAGGAGATTGGGCAGATATTCAAAGAACGATTTCATCTGCGTTTGGCTAAACAAACGGTCTATCATGGGATACTCGATCCCCTTCCCAAAGCACTCTTTTGCATCCTAGAAAAGTATTGATTTTTTTGCACAAATTTATCAGCTTCACTGAGAATGAGGCTCTAGAAGATTTATAGCTTAGTCAGCGCTACAATTGCCTCATGCGACCCTTTTTCAGCATTGGGGAAAGGCGCGGCGGAACTTTTACCTTCATCACCCCTGCAACAATTGCATAAAAAATATGCAGCCGCAGCTTTAACAATAGAAGTGATGGTCAGTTTATCCAGTAGAGAAGCGATCGCAGTTCCGTATGAGCGATCGCAATAATCAATCCCTAACCACAGGGATTGATTATTGCAATTATATTTGTCACGGTGCTTTAGCGATTGCAGTGCTAGCCCCCTCATCCCATCACTTTTAAAACATAAAAAGTAGGTAATTGCTCTACTTAGCCATAAGTGAACAATCACCTGAGAATGAGTGTTTTTACGTTTTCACTCGTAAATGCAAACTACAACGAGTATATTAGCAGTTTCACCTGACACAAATGTATTTATCTCAAAAGTTAAAACCGGACATAATATTACAGGCAATGCAAATTTTCGTTTTGCGTGTCAGAGTTTGTAATGTGTTCGGCTTCAGTTAGCGAGAGTTTATCAAACGCTTGCTCTGCTTTCGATTAATATTTTAACCATCAAGTGCAGAGCAGATGCGTTTGAGCTTTTCCACCAATAACTCAAGTCGGGCTTGGGGATAGCTACTTAGATGTAACGGCTAAACCAATGAATGTACCTTTAGGGACATCGGCGATTTCAGATGCAATGCCAGTAGATAGATCAATACTGTAAAGAACTGAACCAGACAGTGCATAGGCAGTATTTTTACCTTGTGCATCTGTAAAGATGTCAAAGCCGCTATTCGGCGCAAAATTAACACCAAGATTGCCGATTGTTCTGAGAGTGCCATCATTAGGTGGGTTTTGCAGTACTAATACATCAAGATCGTAGTCAATGCCAAACAATTGAGTTGATGTGGCTCCAGCAACGGAATTTGTGTAAGCGACAGCGGTAACGTTGGAGTCAACTGTGGCGTTGGCATCATCACTAGCATAGGCTAAAGGTTTATCAACAATAACTGCACCAGTATCTACATTGGTACGGAAATTTTGGTCATTGCTGCCTACTATGCGTAAGCGATCTGGTACGGGATTGAAGTCAAACCCTGATTGAAAACCTCCATTAAAGCTGCTAGATAGTTTGCTCACAAATTGAGCTTGACCACTTATGAAGTTAATCCTGTATACATTGTCAGTATCTGTGACACCGTAAAGCAGACCGTTTGCTGGACGGAAATCGATACCTTGTAAGTTGCCGTCAATTCCTTTAACTTGAACTGCTTTAGCAAATCCACTCGGATCTATATTTACAAGAGTATTATTTGAGGTTATACCAATAAATCTTAAAGCAGACCATTTGCCTTTAACATTAATTTGAAGGATATCAGCTAATTTCGTGAGCCCAACGTCAGCTGAAATTTTGTTAGCACTCAAGCCAAGACTCGCAGTGACTACAGCAACTACAAGGGCTATTTTACGTGTGAGCAGACCTTTCATCCTAAACTCCAAGAACAGTTTTTCTAGTTTTGATTCAGCAACGAGCTATCCTTTATTAAAAAGATTGTCTTTCAAGTTACTGATGACTACAGATTACACTTAAATAAGAGTTAATTTGATGTTTGATAAAAACATCCTACTTTTCCTACTAAACCTACTTTCAAGTTATTCCAGAAAGAAAAAAGAGTAAAAACTTGATTACTATCAAAGTCAACTTTAATAGAATCATTAAATTTTTAAAATTAAGATTGTAAATTTGGCATAATATTAGTTTTTGAAAAAATAGGAAATCATTATTGCTTCTTACAAACAGCCTCTGATTTTCAAGTATTAATTAGCTTACATCTGCGGATAAATCTTCAGTAATCTCACACTGATCAATCTGGTTTTCAATCCACCAACACCCCATCCACAATCGCAATCCCCCACTGCGGATACTTCACCAGCAGCTTCTTGATCACTATCACCAGCGCTGGATCATCACTCCAACACTCCTGCAAAAAGTCAAACCCCGGATTCTCGCCCGAATTCGCCGCTCGATTCAGTTTTTCCCTTCTTACAGGTCGCATATTTGACCTCGCTACAATCGCCTCATGCGACCACTTTTCAGGATTTGGCACGGCGGAACTTTCACCCTCATGATCCGCTTTGATTTCTACACCCGAAACCGAGTTTTCAACCAACAACGTTCGCGTAGCGTCTCGTAGAGAAGCAGGATTACTTGCTTTTGCTTCCTCCTGTGTTTGATTAGCGATCGCTTCCTTGGAAGAAAATTCATTTTGGGCAACAGACGCGGCGGAACAAGTATCTTCATGACAGTCTTTCGGCTCAACTTCACAATCTTGGTTTTCAGCTAACAACGAAGCAGATTGACTCGGTACAGCGTCCACAAGCACTAGCGTCGTGCAGTCCGTTGCCACAGGCAAGTCTTTCTCCTTCTCTGACACGCTTTTAACAGTCTGAGGCGAAGCGCCCCCCAAGGGCGCACTCGCCGTCTTCTCCTCACGCGAATTTCCTGTAAGCGTGTCAGAGACACAGTTCACGAACTCTTTTGAAGAGTTCGTGAACTGTTCCTGAGTAGTTCGTGAGGTTTCCTGAAACTCATTGTCTGACTGGCTTTCACCTAAAATAGATGCTCTATACGAAGCACGTATTTCTTCACAGCCAGCATCTTTCTCTGAAATTTCAGCATTTGGTTCTCGTTTTTCAGCATCTGGTTTTGGTGACGCAGAATTGCCTTTCTCCCAAAAATCCTTTATCCTACTTCCATGTAGATTTTTCACCATCCAGCTAGCTGTTTCCCGGCCATCCTGAATCGACTTGTCAGGTTTGAAAATAAACAACCTGCTTTCAGATAGAATTTTCTTCGCAGAGATAAAAGTACTGTACCCCAAAGC
>NZ_JAWJTF010000155.1:0-15204 GCF_048836525.1 Nostoc sp. CALU 546 | reverse complement strand
CACACCTGCGGAATCTGGGTCGTAAAATTATTTCTTGTTTTTGATAATCAATAGTCAAGACAAGGTTTTGAAAAACAGTATTACCTAATGTAATTTCATTAATGCCTTCTGCTTCTGCTATGGAAATCTTCTGACCATCAGCTTTCTCTACTATTTTTTGTGAAATTGTAGGTATATTCTCTAGCTCAAAACCACCTAATTTAATATTTGGTGCTAAGACCCATTCCCCTAGTATGCTATATTTACCCCCAATCCCAAGCATTTGAACTTGTTTTCCTATGGGCCTTGCTTTCAAGTTCAATGTTTGAGGCCATGAAATGTATATCGCACCAGTGTCAATAACACAGTTAACTTGTTTACCTGCCCAAAGCGCTTGTACATATATTAAGCCTTTTTTTTTGAGTGAAAGGCACTCGAACTTCTTTGTATTGCTGTTGTGAATCTAATCTCCATCTGGCTGTAGCGAAAAGTTGACTAAGGTTTATTTGTGTATTTTTTGTTTGATATAAATCTCTAGTCTGGTTAGAAACGCTTATAACTAAGCTTAATAAAATCAGGGCTATAATATATGGATTTAACAACTTTTTCTTCATAATATTTCACAAGATTTAATCTGCTCAAAGTAATGGATGCCGTAAATAATGCAATAGTATTAGGGGTTGCTTTGAAATAGCTCGTAAATCATTTCCTAAGTTAATTTATCTCCAATCATTCTTCTTCATCTGTCACATTACTGTATGCTGAATCATCCACAGCCAATACAGGCTTGCCCATAGCAGCTTCAATTTTGGTAAGTATTATCAATATAGGGGCATGATTATGACTCCGATAAATCCTCCTAAAAACGTCATTAAATGTTTGCATACTATTTTATTTGATACTTTCAAAACCGATAGGGCAGCTAAAATTACCTTGTTTAAAAATAGGTCGGGGAGGATAAGCTAAAGTCTGTTTTTCGGAGCGGCACATTATTGAAATAGTAGTTTTATTTTTTTGCTCGTAAGCAACTGCACCTATCAGGCTGTTGAAGCCCTGTTTGGTCAGTCCTAATTGAAATACATCAGTTGGGAATTCTTTTATCGGAGTTGCATATATAAATGACTTATCCTTACTCATGTCTACGGTATAGCGATAGCGACTTGTAGCTGTTGGTGCATCTCCATCTCCAAGCTCTAACAACCTATACGATTGAGCAAAAGCTGATTTCTCCGAGAAATATACTTGTTGTGCCTTAATAAATCTTCCAACTGTAGCTTTACTGCTATCACCACAGCCACAGCTTGGTGGAACTCGAATGAACATAATCGGAATCCCAAGTAATAATCCTCCAGTTCCAATAATTAACAAGATTTTTTTAAAGATATTGTTGCTATGGTTACTTGGCTTATTTACATCAGACATATACAAATTTAAAACTAATAGTGCATATTTCATAAATAGCCGCATTCTACCCTTCATTGGGATAGTATTGCTCGGATGGTAGCAGCGATCGCCATAAATTTAATTTTTGGCATTTCTACATACTCGAATTTGTGGAATTACAACAAACCAATTCTCCGAAATTTCTCCTGTTATATCATCTCTCTTAGTATGGTGATATACATATCGGACTGTTACTTCACCGGGCTGAAACTGGAACTGTCCAGGGAAAATACCTTTATGCTTAAGAAGTTGTGTTCCCCTCTTTGATAGACAACCAATTTCATCATTATTTAGTGTGAAAATTCTCCAAGCATTATTATGGTTATTTGCTCTTAACTCAAGAATATCACCCTCACATAAATTTTTAATAACATTTTGTCTATTTTGAGTACTTTGATATCCTAAATAAACATTACCTGGAGCTAAATCAAAGTAACGCATTAACTGAGGAAGTTGAGTTTCACTATAATCAATAACCTCTGAAGTTAAACCAGCTTGCTGTACAAATAAATTCTGCTGAGTAGAACAAACAATTAATTCTTCTTTGGCGCGAGTCATAGCAACATAAAAGAGTCGTCGTTCTGATTCCATATCATTACAATTAGTTTTAAATCCATCACCTAAAAGTATGGTTTTACGGAACTCCAAACCTTTTGAAGCATGACAGCTAGTGACTAAAACTGAGTTCTCTTCTAAGAATGATTCACCATTTTCATTAAACTCAAATATAGCAGTCAATATTTCATCAATACTAATAGGTAGTACAATATCTTCAGACCCATAGCCTCGTTCTTTATCTAAATCTCTAGCGATATTTATTAAGATTTTAACAGTAGGTTCTGTTAAGCTACGACCAGTACGTTCAAAAAACGCCTCAAATCTTCTCTGAACTAATTCTTCAGAATTTAAAACTAGACTATAGTCTTTCTGCAAAGCATTAATTAGTAGACGAGTACAACGGTTTTTTAGTAGTGGAATAGTATTATTTTTCAGTGCATAAGTAGATATACTTTCTCTTTCTAAAAGCAAGCGGATAGGACTCAAATCATCCCAACGACTAGCTAAAATAGCGATTTCATGAGGAGCAATCCCTACGTTGACCCAAGATTTAATTTTGTCTTTAACCCATCCTGCTTGTTGTGATAAATTATTGAACTTTAAAGCGGAGACTGCCTCTCCTCTCAATCCTTGGCGTTCAGAGTTAATACGAACTTGCTCTTCTGGAGCCTGTTTGCAGCGTATTAAGTTATTTTGTATAAGACAATTAGCAGTTTCAATAATATTTTCTGTAGAACGGTAATTTTCGTTAAGTAGTAATCGTTTTGCTTTATACTCTTCTTGGAATTGGAGGATATATCTAGTATCAGCACCTTGAAACGTAAAAATATTTTGGTCATCATCTCCAATAACACAGAGATTAATTTGTACCGACTGGGTTTTATCCTCAGATTGATTTAAGCCAGAAATTGACTTAATTAAACGATATTCTTTCTCAGTGACATCTTGGTATTCATCAACAAATATATATTCTAATTTTCCTAATAATTGAATTTGTCGTGCCTGAGTATCTTCATCTGCATCTTCAAATTCTTCGCCTTTTTCAATTAATTCGCAAGCTTCAACCAAAAGCCGATCAAAATTTATTGTCTGAGTTCCTCTGTATTCACCTACTGTCCGTCCCAAAAGTGATAAGGCTAAACCGTGGAAAGTAAAGACCCGAATTCGTGATGGTTGTTCGCCAATCAAATTACGCAACCGCAACCGTAATTCTCTAACTGCATTACGGTTGTAAGCTAAAACAAGAATACGCTTCGGCTCAACTCGCTTAACCTTTACAAGATAAGCAATCCGGTGAACAATAGTTCTTGTTTTACCAGAGCCAGGGCCTGCTATCACTGCCATTGTTGGGTCTGAAGCTAGAACGATTTCTTTTTGAACAGGGTTAAGCGGTTCTATAATACGCTTGTAATCTTCTATAAGAACAGGTTCGATAATATCTTCTACAGAAAATTCGTACTTTGAAATAAATTCTTCTTTATTTGTGCCAAAGTAATCACTAACGAATTGCTGACGTTGTTCCGCTGACTTTAGTTTTCCATATTGCACCATATAATGAGTGCGACGAGTTTGTTCATCATAGTGAGCTTTAACTTCATGGTAATGGCTTTTTACTGTGGAAACACTTGCATTTTTTATGACACGGATTTTCAACGACTGTTGAAAGAGATTCAGCCCATCACTTAATCGAATGATTTTTCTCTGGTGTAGCCACAAAAGAATAACTTCTAACTCTTCATTATTCCAGTCAAGTTGAATTTTTTGGGTAACTTCTTTAGCAAGTTTACCTAATTCGTACTTCAGAGGTAATCTCGCCCCTGTTGTATCTTTCAATGCTTGATATAAAACTTCCAATACTGTAGTTGTGAGAATTTTATGCTCAGGTAAATGCTCTGCAACTTCTATTTCTCCTAAGCGAACCACATCACTAGAAATTCTACTTAATTTTAGCCATTTTTGAGCAACCCAACCTTCCAAAATATCTATGATGTTGGATGCTCTGATTTTTTTACTATTGTCTGGGTCAAGTCGAGAAGCAAGTCCACGCAGATTTATTTGTATTTCATTTTCATTCCCAAACAACTCATTAAGCACTTTGAGTAATTGGTCTTCTAACTGGCGAATGCGTTCATGATTATTACGGGCATCTCCTCTTACACCCTTAGTAATCACAAGTGTAATTGGTATTTCAAAAGAACAGACTTCAGCCTTTTGCAGTTCACGGATTCTAGCAGTCAGGTCATGTAAGCTAATTCCAGCTTCATCACTGAGGCGGTCGAGAGGAAACGGTTGATCATTGCTATTACAATAAGCTTTCGCAATGTGCATTGCTTGAATCAGCCGCTCAAAGTTGTCTGCTTCAAACCGTGATAAATCCTTCATCCGGCTGTATTCCTCAAACTGCTCTATAGAGTCAGCAAAGGTATCATGGCTTAGTTCAAATTCGATAAAGCTTGAAAAATTTTCGGCTCGTTCTAATAAACCAAATTTTTCTAAGTAATGCAACCCTGCTTTAATCTTAGTATTTTGCTGCTCTGGTTCTTCACCAAACTCTTCATCAAAGTCGCCCAGTTGAAAAATTTCATTGGTTGTCACCCAAAACCAATCATCTTTAGCACTGCCAAAAGTAAGATCGCGGATATGTCTGGTGGAGATCAAGACATTTTTTAAATCTTGTTCGCTCAGTTGGTTCAGACTTTGCAAACGAAAAACTGTATCAGCATCTTTTGGATCAAAGAGTAAAGTACAAATTGATGGTTTTTTGCCGTCACGTCCTGCCCGTCCAGCCTCTTGGATGTAACCTTCTAAATTGGCACTCATGCAATGGTGAATGACAGCGCGTACATCTTTACGGTTGATGCCCATACCAAAGGCACAAGTTGCAGTAACTACATTCAATTTACCTGATTTGAATTCTTGCAAAACTTGTTGTTTTTGTTCTTTTGCAAGTTTCCCATGATAATATTTAGCTTCAATGTGACTTTGGTTAAGAATTTCTGCTAGCTTTTGGGCATTTTTGCGTGTAGTAGTGTAAATCAGTGTACTACCACCTAGTTTAAGAGCTTCTTTTACTTGATTCAACAAAACTTGCTCTTTATTCCCTGCTACTGGAATCACATTAAAAGTTAGATTATCTCTTGTTGTTGCCCCATCAATTGTACGATTTATATTTAGTTCGTGTTGGGCAAATAGCTCTTTAATATCTTCAACAACAGCAACTGTTGCTGTTGCTGTCATTAAAGCTAACAAAGGCATTGCAAGCTGCCGCTCTTGATATAATTCATAAATAAATTTCGGGATATAACGGTAATCGGGACGAAAATCGTGGCCCCATTGGCTAACACAGTGAGCCTCATCAATCACCCAAAGAACCGGAGGGCGCTGTTCTAACAATGCCCGAATACTCATTGACCGCAATTGCTCAGGGCTGATGTACAGTAACCCTTTGGAACCAGAACGCAGTTCTGATAATCGCTGACGACGTTCTGCTGCTGAGAGATTACCATTAATGAAGGTGGCGAAGAAAAACCCAGCTTGTTCTAAATCTGCTACCTGATCTGCCATTAGTGCTTGTAGCGGTGAAATGACGACAGTAAGCGCTTTGTGCCTTTCGTGGAACATGAAAGCTGGTAATTGATAGCATAAAGATTTACCACCACCAGTAGGCATGAGAACAAGCGGACGCTCATTATTAATAATTGCTTGCACAGCTTCTTCTTGCAAAGGTCGAAAACTGGGAATTTCAAAATATTCCAAGTAAGAGCTGATAGCAAATTCATCTGTACTTAAAGGACGCAAATTCTCAAGTACGGCTTGAAAACCATTTAAATGTCTGAGCCAATCACAAAAAATCTGCTTCGATTCATTGGTATTGCACTCATAGTTCCAAGCCAGTAATCCCGCCACACATAATCTTGTCTCAAAATCATAAGTTTGTGGGCTAGACCATACCTGCTGCAAATAGGATTGATTTATTCCCTTTAGCATTGTCTCTGGCAGCATTTCTATGGCGGGTTGTTCAATCTTCAAACCAAGGCGATCGCTGAAAAATTGTTGATATGCAAGGTCTGCATCTTCGCAACCACAAGTCAGGAGCCAAATATATACCTGTTGTACTTCATCAGGTTTTTTAAATAGTGCTTCTAATTGTTGACCAAGTAATAATCGAGTTGCCTGTGCATCTTCTACAGGGTTATTACTTGAATATTCACTTTGCTTATAATCTTTATTTAGCTTATGTGAATGCTGTAACGGGAAAGCAAGTATTGATAGTTCTAAAGTGTCAATTATATACCAAGAAGATAATTGCGGTTCTTGCTCAATCAAATAAGGGTAATCAAAGCGGCGGAAGTTGTGACCGCATACTGCTAATTTACTATTTTTCAGCTTCCTTATTTCTTCGTAAGCCTGATTTAGATTCTCTTGATAAAAATCTTTTGTTAAGTTCAGAGATACCAATCCTATGCGATATATATTATTATTTTCACTATTAATTTCTAAGTCTAAATAAGCATAAAATAAGTCAATATTTGATAAATCTTGCATGAGAATCCTTGATTAGATTGCTTTTTCGCAATTTCATTTGTAAAAAATTACTAACTTAACTTACCCTGACTTTGTTCAAAGATTTTAGCAACAAGTCCTTATTTGTCAATAAATAGTACGAAAATACTATTGATTTAACTCATGTATGCGTTGCCACTTCTGTATGACTGTTATCACTCCTGATCGTTTCGTCGTAGAGGAAAGCCCTTCTCACGCCGCGCACGAGCCAAATCGCACCCTCTGGATCAGCGAAGCAGGAGGGCTTACCCTGTTTGGCGCGTTCATCGAAGTTCTGCAACCTGGCTCTCGTTCATCTATCAAGCATTGGCATAGTGCTGAGGATGAAATGGTCTATGTCCTCGAAGGCGAGATCACGCTCATTGAAGGAGACACAAAGACTGTATTACGTCCTGGCGACGCTGCAACTTTTCAAGCAGGAGTGGCGGTAGGTCACTTCCTTGAGAATCGCAGTGCCTTGGCAACGCGATGCCTAGTAGTCGGCAACCGAGCGGCAGTAGACACAATCACGTATCCTGACCTTGATCGGGTGTGTCACCGCAATCGATCGCTGCCAGACGACATCTGGACTAACAGTGTGGGAGAACCTGCTCCGAGTCCCTACTAGCAATAATTGCAGGATGCTTTTTGTACTATTTTTGTGGGTTTACCTTGACCAAATCCTTATCGGTCAATCCCAGGTTGTAGATGTTGGTCATGGGGTTGGGGAGCGATCGCAGTTCTTGTTATTTTAAACTCCCCATCCTGGATTTTCACAGATGATATTGCGAGTAGAAATTTCTTCAAACTGGCCAGAGTTGCGATTAGAGCGCCAAGCTTTTTTAATCTTTCTCCAGTATTCAGCATCTTGATACTCAGCAATTGTTACTATTTCTGGGTCACGCACTTTATTCCGGAGACATGAACCACCATGTCCTATCTGGTCTATTTTATTTAGTTTAGGCAATTTTAGTACATCTATTACTAGAAAAGTTGGAGTTCCTTTACTATCTCTGGAAACAAGAATTTCAAACCATAGCATATCCTGATTTCCCTTTTGAACACGAGCTATTGCATATTCAATTCCGGCTTGAGTTTCGCCCACTATCCATCCTCCTAAATCTTTCAAACCTTTAGGTACATCTCGATAGCGCAGCCCAATGTAACTTTGATTCTTTTGTTTCCATCTTGAAACTTCAATATCATTAAATTTAGTGGCAGCATCTGCTATATTGAGCGAATTAGTTACTAATACAATGCTAGCTAATATAGGAAATGTGAATATTAAATATTTTGATGAAAGCATATTATCTATTTTCCTAAACATAGCAACTTATCCATTACTAATTTTAATTCGTATCAGCAGGATAAAGAATGGTCTGGATAATAGCACTAACTATTACTAGTATGCAAAAATAAATAAGTGAAATAAAAATAGCTGAAAATGTATTTCTGTTACTAGGGCATCTACCATAATTTTTGTATTGATAATAGCGGCTAAAAACAAAAGCTCGACTCAAAAAAATACTAGCTCCTAATCCCAAACCTGTATCAAATGGGTTTGGTGGTAGAAGAGATATTATTACGATAAAACTACTAAAATAAATTAAGTAATCTTTTTCTAACTTAGTTTGGGTAAAGGCAAATATTCCTAGCCAAAATGCGTACCAAGAAAACATATTTTGATTGAATTCTTTCTTGAGTTCTTGAGGAGCATTATTAAATTCAGAAGTCTTTTCGGCATCAAAACATAATGATGGCAAGAAGTCAAACAATGGCTTAATTGGTTTTATATAACCTTTCTTTAGCATTTCATCTAATATTTTAAACCTTCTCTGCATCTGAGGACTTACATTTTCAATATTCATAGGAATTACCTTTTGATAAATTACGGAGCTTCTTATTTTTTCTATTTCTGGAAGCGATCGCGAAACGCCTGCTGAAGGCATCGCCTCTACCGTTAGTTTTTCCTTACGAATGAGCGATCGCTATCCTCTTAATTCATGTACACGTTGCCATTCCTATTGTGTAATCTTGCAATTTGTAGCGTTCGGCTGACGAATTACAGCTAAGTTTTTCAACATAGGCTCTTGTTTTAAGTTTTCCCTTGGCAGGGGCTTTTCTAACACAAAAGCTACCAAACTGAATCTCCGCGTCAGATTTTCCACCAACACCCTACCCCATCACTGCACTAGCCCACATCAGCAGAAATTTCGTCAGTAAGAGAGAAAATCGATTAGCTACGCTTTGCTTTAAGAGCGATCCCTACTTTCTCATCCCTAAATTTCCTTACTCGCTATGTCTGATATTCTAATTGGAAACATATTTAGCCCTACGTTTCTCCCTTCTTCGCTTTTTATAGTTATTAGCCTCATATTTAAGCCGCATGAACGGGTAAATATCTCCTGCCAAGTGAAAACCTATAGACCCAACAAGCCCTACATCTGAATAAAGCAATGTTACAGTAAAAATATAAAAAATAATATGCGTAATAATATGTAGTCGTCCTTGATAGATATGATTTCCAACAGTTACAAATAAGCCCAGAATAATTGCCAGGTAATAATTATTTATATATATGCCTAATTGATGTACTAGTACTCCACGGAATATCAACTCTTCTGTTATTGGATTTAATATACATACAGCAATCAAAAATAAAATTCTCTGAAGCTTTTGCCGTGGTATAAGCCTTACAGAAACGAGATAAGCATCATTTTCTACAATTTGACTGACTCTTAAAAGATTTAAAATTTTATTTACAACTAACACAAATATATAATAGCAAATTAAGCCAGTTATTAAGGAAAATACTGGTAATATTTCAAATTTTAAACCAACTGATGGTGCATCCCATCCTAGAATATACGTTATGGAAAAAAAGGAAATTAGCGAAATTTGATTCCATAAAATATAAAAGCCAAAACTAGATTTTGGTCTTTCTACTTTTCGTTGCTTTTTAATTAATTTTCTTTGAGCTATGCTGCTATACAAATACATCATACTTAAGAAAAGTACAAAGAATATAACACAATTACTAAATGGAGGTAATTCAGTTTTCACGATTATCTTTTAGTGGGTTAAAGCAAGTTTAAATCCATCACGGCAACCACATCTTTCGCATAACCAGTTGCAAGCCTTAGCATCTGCTCAAAGTCGCAGATATATATGTCGATGATGCAGTAGTACTTGGGGCTGCCTTGGAATAAGGAGTAGGTCATTTTGCTAAGTTAATTAATTTTTGATTACTCGTCTTCATCTGTCACGTGATTGAATACTGAATCATCCACAGCCAATACAGGCTTGCCCATAGCAGCTTCAATTTTGGCAAGTATCATCCGTTGACGCGATGCCATAAAACTCTCAAAGTCATCTTGTCGCAGTGTTATTGCGTCGATTTGATGAGTTGCCAGAATTGCATTCATGCCTGCATCGTCTAGCTGAACACTGTCATGCTTTTGAAGCTGAACCAGATATTCGCTTGGAGCTTTACCGCCAATCATGCGATTTGCTTTAAACGATATTGGAGTTTTGTTGAGGATAGAGTTATAGCGAGATGCGGGAATACCCTGCTTGTCACACCAACTTTTAGGAAAAATGTGATGAATATCTAGTCTGCGCTCTTCCCAATCGCTTTCATCTAAATCTCGAATAGTGGACTTCCAAAAGAAATCTTGAGAACCTTCACGTTGAATCAAGGTATTGATACCCTTATATGCAGCACTAGTTCGGGAACGCAAAGTCCCTAAACGTGCAGGTTGAAAATTAGCATCCCGAACAGTTGCAGGTTCTTCCTTACCGTCCTCAATCCAGTTGATAAGCTCTTGAATATCCAAAGCCATACGGCTTTCAACTGCCCCGCCGTACAATTCGCCAAGGATACCGCACCAGAACCAACGGGCAATTTTGTCGTGGATTTTCGGTTCCAGCCAGCGATCGCCAAGCAATGCCATGACTGCGGCAAGTGGCACAAGCTGGGTGCGGTAAGGTAAATCGCTAGTTGAGAAAAACGATTGCTGACGTAAGAATTTCGCAGCTTTCCAGTAACCTTGCATAAAAGGCTGTTTCCATTTTTGGAAAGCATCTACAGTTAAAGATAGAACAGCTTCGCGTTTGGCAGTCACACCTGTTATTTGCTTGCCAGTTTTACCCGCCTTTAAGTCTTGCTGGCGTTTCTCTAAACTGTACAATAGTGTCAGCCCCTGTAAAAACTCCGTAGGTTCGACTTCCCGTAACAAACGTTGTTTTCTGAGGTGAGCTTGAATACCTTCGAGCTTTTCTTGACTATTACCAAACCACTCATCCCGCAAGTTAACATTATCAGCAGCATAGTTGGCTGTAACCAGTTCAAAGACTGTTAATGGTTCGCCTCCTGTATTTACTTTTTCAAATACAAGACATACTGCCTCTTTCTTGTTATTGCGATTGAGTTCGATGATTGGCAGATCATAAGAACGAAATTCATTAAGCACTTGGAGGCGAAATTCCATATAACGTCCAAATTTATTTGGGTGTAATTTATTTAGCCCTTGTTCCCAAGTGTCTGAATTAAGAATTTGATTGCAAGGGAAATAAAAGTGTTCGTATTCTTTCTCAGGTGTGCTGAGGTCAAGTTTAACATCACGCCCAAAGTTTTCTTTTTGAATGCGATTTGCATCAATGCTAATAATCGCACTTTCGTAATATTCTGGACCTAATAAGGCCGTTTCAATATCAATATAATAATAACGCTGTACTAATTTTTTCTTAAAGTCACGAGTTTGAACAGGTTGCTTAAATATTAATACTTGCGTTAATGAAGTCAGCCGTTGTTGCCCATCGAGAATAAGCTTTTTCAATTTATCAAGTGTTGCTTGTGTTGGATCTACTCCCTCAACAGGCCGAGCTTTAAACTTAGCATCACCACCAGCTTCAAGCAGCATAATTGCTCCCACAGGGAAAGAACGCGCAATACTGACTAACAGTGAACGAATGTGTTCATCATCCCAAACCCACCCCCGTTGGAAATCGGGTAGTTGAATTTCACCTGTGATGATATCTTTCAGTAAAGTCTCTAGTCTTGTTTTAGTAGAATCAAATGTAGACATATAGATATTTCTTCTGATAAGTTGTTTGAATGCTTCGTAAAAAAGTGTTGGATACCAATAACTCGTTCAAAATTGCATAGTGATGAGAAGCCAAGGCATCTGCTCAAAGTCGCGGATACGTGTCGATAATCTGGTAGTACTTGGGGCTGCCTTGGAATAGCCAATATACTGTTGTTTGGTAGATTTCCTTGCTTGGTTTGGGTGGGGTGATCTAATCATCATCACCAGGGACCCATCCATAGTCAGGAAAATTTTCTAAGCCAATCATGCCTAAGTAATCTCTGGTATCAAGACTCATATCCTCAAAATTCTCCTCATCGTCTTCTTCATCATTGAGAATTTCGTCTAAAGCATCTGCTAGAAAGCGCTTAATTAGCCAAGAGCTAACTTGAGAAAAATCACGCTTAAATCCTAAATAAACTGCACCAAGCACAGCCTCAAACATTTCTGCAAAAAGTCTCTCTTGCTCATTTAAAGGTTTTCCTTTTAGACTTTTTCCCAATAGGCAGAACTCTGGTAAATTTAACTTAATAGCAAATTCTGACAATTGGGCTTTATCTACAAGTGATTGTTTATCCTCAGTAAGTTCGCCTTGTGTAGACTCAGGAAATCTTTCATATAAATAGTCAGTAACAATAGCACCAAGAATTGCATTTCCTAAATGAACTAGCCGTTTGTAAGCTTTCTCTTGTAAATCTTTTGTCTGCCTATCTACATTTGATTCATAGATAAATGATGGGTGTCTTAAAGCTATTTCTAGCGCTTCTGTTGCCTGAAATTCACTTATACCAATTCCTTTCAAAAAAGCTTGAATTTGCTGTTGTCTTTGCTGTTCTGGTTTATACAATTGTGTCATGATTTAATAATGATGATGATTTTTAGTTAAAAAGTAGTAAAAACAACAAAGTATGTCTACTGCAATCGCTTATGCCCTTAATAAAAGAGCAGCTAAAGAAACTTGTATACTGGTAGGTTTAATTCCTTCAAATGTAATTAGGTTGAGTTTGTCTGTATCTTGCACTAACTGAATCACAAAGTTTTCATCATCCAAAATTGCTTTATTCCCATCGGTATACTCTTTTAAAAGTTTTTGTACAGGCTTCATCTCTTTCCAAGTGTTTAATTTTTTTAACGTACTCTTAACAGCTGCTCGATCTAAACCTGCTGGAAAGTGATCAAGCATACTCACCCGACGTTGAATTTTAGTAATCCGCTCAGAGGTAACGCTAATGTTTTCTAGGGTTTCTGGCTGTTCTAATTCAGCAACCTGTTGCTGTTTTAAGCCCACCAGTTTGTTATATAAAGATTGAGCGCATGATAGTAAATATTTTGAGGAGAAAACATTTCCCGCTATCGGAGTTTTGAAGGCAGTAGCGATCGCCATACCATAACCATCGTTTTCCCCGGTTTGGTCATTCCAGAACAAAGTCTGCTGTTTCTCTAAAATTGGTTCTCCATTTGGGCCAAAATATTGCACTGTCAACGCCACTAATCCGGTAGCTTCATCTTTTTCACCAGTGCGGCGACCTACAGCAATTGGATTGGCTTGGTAATCTTCACCCAATTCTTTTAGTAATTTGCTTAGTTCTTCACTATGCAGAATCTCATTTTGGGTATAAAGGTCGCGGCTAGTTTCCTGTTTTTTATAGGCATCTTCTTGTAAATTACCCTGTTCTATCTTTCTAGCTTTGACTAAGCTCTGAACAAAGTCGATGTATCCTGGCAGAATTTCATCATCAAATAGGGTATCACCATAAATAGAAGCCCCCAATGTGTTGACACTAGAAATGGTAGGGATGTTGGGGTTCGGTTCAATACTAGCGATGTCTCCATCATTTTGGGCTAAGTCTCCTACGAGTTTTTTATTCAGATTTGATAGGCGAGAAGCTTGCCGTAACAGTTGGCTTTCACTGTTGGCATAATCAGTAAACCAAAAAGTTTTCCTAAAAGGTCGAACCACTAGTGATACAGGAGATATCACCAAGAAATGAGTACGGTGAAACAAGTATCATCCAATACTCATTATCTAAAAAATAGTTATCATATTTTACAGCACTTCAAAATATGAAATGATCAAAGGAGTGTGTCGTATATTGGCTGAAAAATTTGACTGTTTTATCTCTACGAAAAGCTAAGAGGATTAAGTCTACAGAAGAACCAATTTTAACAGACTTAGAAACCCTAGATGAAGTTATTGAATGTTTAGTAGAAAATTTTTCGATTGAAACTCAAGGAGTATGTGACCAGCAAACTTTATTCGAGATTCTTATAAAAGCAGCCAGTAGTGGAGATAGTATTGAGAACACAGCTAAACTATTAAAGAATGTTCCTACAGCTAACGATATTAGATATCATCTCAAAAAAATCAATAATTTTGAAGAGCTAGAGGCGCAAATAAATCAATCACTGAAAAGTCGAATTCCTTTGGGTTTAAAAAAAGGATGTTTAAAAATAGCGATTGATTTAAATTTAATTTGTTATTATGGTAAGCCAACACTCTTAGAATTACCATACATATATAAAAGTGAAGCTAAATCTGGTACTCATTCATTTTATGCCTATGCAACTTTATATGTCATTAACAAAAATAAGCGTGTAACCCTAGCAGTCAGAGGTGTTCGCCGACTAGATACTAGTGTAGCGATAATTACTTATTTATTGGCAGAACTTGAATCTCTTAAAATAAATGTAAAAAAACTCTATTTAGATAGGGGATTTTTTAATACTCCTGTAATTAGATGGTTGCAAGCATTAGATATTCCATTTATGATGCCTGCTATCAAAACCGGAAAAAAGGGAGGAATTAAACAGTTTTTGAAGGGAAGAAAAAGCTATAAAACTACTCATACTATTACAAGAGACAAAGATGATTCAGTCACTTTTGATTTATGGATTGTCTGTAAATATAGAAAAGGAAAGCGTAAAAAATATGGGATGCAATACTTTGCTTATGTTACTTATAAAATCAAAACAAATTTAGACTATATATATCAAGATTATCGAAAAAGATTTGGCATCGAAAGTAGTTATCGGCTTAAAAATATTTGTCGAATTAGAACAAATAATAAGAATCCAGCATTAAGATTGCTATTCGTTGGTATATCCTTTCTTTTAGTTAATATTTGGGTTAACCTCCTCTGGCTTAGAATAAGTCGCAAAAGGAAAGGTAGCCGATTAATTTATCGTACACTTTTTACACTTAAACAGATGTTAGCCTTTTTATCTCAAGCCCTACAGCGCAAATATCAAGTAGTTGAAAGCATTTATATTCCAACAGGTTAGCACTGAAAATCTCTCGGCCAACTAATCATAAGTAATCTTAATCTATACTGTGTCTGCTGGTTAGAGAATTACATATAAAGAAGTATCAAAAAATATAAGTATTTTAGCGATCGCTCTTCTCTTAAAAACTTTTTGGTTTACTGATAATAGTACAGTATCGAGTTTATAGTCAATCTTCGGGGAATTGTACTCAGGACTGCATAGCAATGTTCCTAATAAAAAAATTAGTGAGGTGGCGATTGTACAACAATTAATCTCGGAGTTTTGTGGTCAACAAGTCGTTTTTACCCTTGATGCTTTGCACTGCCAAAAA
>NZ_JAWJTF010000127.1:0-24889 GCF_048836525.1 Nostoc sp. CALU 546 | reverse complement strand
GACAAACTGGCATTTACCTGTGCTTCAAAGAATTAGAAGTTACGTTTTAGCCAAAGGTTCTTTAAAGAAGGTAGCTATTGAATTAAAAAATCACCCCGAAAAGTTTTTAGGAGCGTAAATCATGATTGTTAAAGAATTCGCACAAGCTCTCAACAAAGTACCAGGAAAAGTAGTTGACGAACTACGCCGTCAATATCCAGAGCAAAAATGGACGGTCGATTCACCAGTTCCAGAGGAGATTTTAGCTAGATTTCGAGACATTACCAATAGTGAGAGATTACAGCCTGAACAATCACCTATAGCAGATATACCCGAAGCTACAATCACCAAAGCTGATGAGGCAATTCAACAAGCCTCATACAAGTTGACTGCGGCTGATAAAGAGACTATTTCTGGTGCTATAGCCGTCCAAAATGAGCAATCTAAGATTTTGGGTGCATCAACTGGTGTCACCGGAGCTTTATTGTTCATGGAATCCTTGATTGGAGCCAAAGGGACGGTGTTGGATGCCTTTGCTGAACAATCCATGTTGGAAGTTGATAATCAGATTACCGAGATAGATCAGAGTTTGATTAATTTGGCAGAAGAAGCCTCAACAAGGCTGGGGAAGTCGATTCAAAAAAAAGAACAACTCAAGGCGCGACTCAATTTGTTGCGGGAGAGAGTTTCTTCAATGGGGACACAGATCCGATTTTAGAAGCTTATAAAACAGTGGCGGCATTGTTACAAATCCAAAATGAAACTGTTGCCACTGTTGCTGAAATCCGATTACTTCAAGAGCTATTAACTCATCAAAGGAAAAATCAGGACATGGATATTCTCAGTACAGGATTGTTTGCTACTTCAGTTATTGGCGCTTTAGGCGGTAGTGCATATATCGTTAGTAGCGTTGTCGCTACTGGATTAATTGGTAGCGGGATATTCATTCCCTTAGCATTACTTGTTGGTGCAGGATTGACATTTCTGAGACGGGCATCAAAGTAAGAGTGATGGGTGAGAGTGTTTCATAAACTGTTTCACAGCACTGTTTCATGAAACTGTTTCAACGGTTTCATCAGTGTTTCAGGGCGTGAAACAGCATGAAACAGCATTCCCCCAGCATGAAACATCAAACGTGAAACATGAAACACTAGACAATTCCTTGCTCGAAAGCCGTTATGAAGGGTAGTGTTTCATCCAACTGTTTCACAGCACTGTTTCATGAAACGTTTCAACGGTTTCATCAGTGTTTCAGGGCGTGAAACATGAAACACCTTATTAAAGAGATGTGTGAAACATGGGAAAAATTTGTACTAAGAACGCGCTATAGCACAGCAGTCTCATGTATAAGAAACAACTGTACTTAGCTTTGGCTGGTGTTGGCATTTGCATATTGCCTGTAATCATCCCCTTAGTACCCAAGTTGGGGGCTTATGCAGAGCTTCAACGGCTAAAAGCCTCAGAAGAACTAGAACGTTCCCGCATAGAAGAACGGGCAAAAACCAGTGATGCTCTATATGAGGCGGGAGTGATGCCCACAAGTCGCAAGCTGAGAATTACCAATTACTTTGATAGCGCTAAACGCAATCCCAGACCAGACACAACCCTATATCTTGATGATGAGATTGTTGATGTTTTTGATGCGACGGGCAGGTGTATTGGACGAATTGAAGAAGGAATTTGGAAGTGGAAATACAAAGCCAAAGGGATTTGTAAAAGCGTTCAAAATATCAAACAAAGTAGGAGGAAGTAATGGGTAATGGTGCAGAAAGTAGCAGCACTAGCAACAGCGATAGTAAGCCTAAAGGTAAGAAGCGATCGCTTGGTGAAATCATCGATTTTTGTGCCAAGGCTGTAGTGATAATTGTCGGTTTACCCATTAGAGCAGCCGCCGCTATAGTCAATCAGTTTGTTGCTAACGGTGGTGCAGGTCGTGCGTTAGTCGGCGGGATTTTATTCATCGGCGGTTCTATGATTAGTGCTGATTCAACTTGGCAATTAATCTTTCAAGGCCCGCCTGTTTTTGCCTGGTTTGAGCCGACTTGGAATTGGCTAAATATACCGTTTGCATTGTTCAACCCGTTTTTTTACCTGGCATTCATAATTTCTGTAGGCGTTCAGGTAATCGAAGCCCACGCCCTACGCGGTAAGAACCCAGACTCAGCACGACGGGAACTTCAAGACCACATGGTTTATGAGCTTGAAACAAAGCCTAGTGGCAAGATTGACCTTGTTGGTGAGCTTTGGAAGGACTACAAGACCGCAGGTACACGCGATCGCTCTAGCGCAGGGCTGGTTGTGATTGCGGTTTGGGTGTTCGATATTGTCACCACCTTTGCGGCTCGTAACCCATTTGAATTTACAGCCCCATTCATGATTTTGGGCTGTATTTTGTTTAACATCGGCACAATGATGGCGGGTGAAATTGGGTTCGCTATTTGGCGACTGACAAAGGATTAGAACGGAAACCGCCCAAGAAAGCAATCACTGTAAAAAAGGGCGGCAACGTTTCACCAAGGGAGGCATTTATGCAAAGTAACAATATCCCAAAAATCACAACTAAAGAAACTGAACATTTACGCTCACAGTATCCTAATCTGTCTCACTTGGAAGCTGGAAATATCGCCCAATGGCTGCAAGAGAGAAAAGATGGATTATTTGAAATGGCACGGGCATCTGAGAATGAAGCAGATATGACCCGTGTACTTGGTTTGTTGGCTTCTGGGATCGGAGCGGTTTGTTATGCGGTCAATCCACTGGCACTAGTTGGTGGTTTAGTCGGTGGTGCTGCGTGGCTATGGTTTGTTGTCGAACACTCCAACCGCACTAAAGAAATTGCGCCTTTGCCTTTTGTGCGTGGTAATTTTATAGACGCTCTAGCTCGTGCTGGAGATTATGATGCTAGAAGGACTTATCAAGCAGATCATCTTGCTAATACCGTTAAATTCTTAGAGCGACAATCAGCAGAAGAGTACGCCTTTCTTCATGCTGAGTTTGAAAATATTAGTCAGTATTTAACACAAGTTGAGCCAGGAAAACGCTTTTATGCTTATCGCTGGATGTTTGGCTGGTTTAGCAAGCTCAAGGGTCGTCAGCTACCCACTTATGAAAGCATGGCTCTTCATTTACAGGATGTGACAATTGACAGCCGGGTGAATCGGTCGGAGATAAGTGCCATCGCACAGGCTCAAGCCCAGTTACCACCGACCGTAGATATCAAACAGTTTCAATCGCCACAGGTAGATATTGGGAAGATGAACCAAGCTGCGGAGCTTTCTAGACCGACAGAGTTACAGCCATCTTCCTCTGATGGTCTTGTACCAGAGACTCTAATTAATCTCCCTCTGACTAATAGGGCAAACGCACTCATCGCTGCTTTAACGAAAAGTGGTTTCCAAGTAGAAGGCATGATGAGTTCTCAGGTGGTAGCGATCGCTGGTACTCAGCGAGGTGGCAAGGGAACCTTAGCAGCAATCTTGGCAACATTATCAACTGCACTTGACCCCGGATTGAACACGCAATACTTTACAGCCGGAGTGGACGTTTACCCCTTCGCTTGCAACTTAACCTCTGCCCTTAAATACCCGGATATTGATGCTGATGGGGCTGATCAACTAGTCGCTCGTGATTTATTGAAATTTCTTAAGGGTTTAGATGGAAGCGAACCTTACTCCCATAAAAATTTACTGCTAGTAATTGATGAGGCAATGCGGTTGCTGTCATTGTTGGAGGAGAGCGATCGCACCTGGGCGATTCAATATTTACTTTCTCGCTTTGCTAAGTCGGGTGGTACATTAATTATCGTCTTGCATGGTTCTAACCTGACAAGCGTGGTCGGTAAAGCTACAGCTGGGCTGGCAGATACCTTTAAGCAATCGCTGAACTTTATTGGTTGTGTAGCTCAAGCGGTTAGCGCTGGTGGTCTACGCAAAATGAATGTCGCTAGCGGAGAATATTTCAAAGCCAACCCTAATAACTTTGGAGAACCTGTTAGCGGTGGCAATCTGGGCATGATTCCCGAATGGCTAAAGACCTACAAACACCCAGGCAATGGGCAACCAGATCCAGCCAGAACATTACTTCAGTTCTTCCCAGAATTAGTTCAACAGCATGAAAAGGCAGTCATACCCAGAGGAGAGAAGATTGCCCCATCAGACGCAGTTAATCATCTGGAGTCCATTTTTTCAAAGCCTTATCAGGAAATGGAATTTCTGGAAGTAGAAGAGAGTAGTATTTCTGAGGCTGATTTAGACCAAATTGTGGCAATCGTTGCAGCTACTGTTAGTCCTCCAACTTCTTTTGCTGCTATCAGAAACAGCCGTAAGTGGGGCGAAGAGAAAAAGAGTGTTCTTTACTTGAGGAATGCCTTGTCACAATTGATTGACACTAACCGATTGTGCGGGAATGAAAAAGATGGCTTCAGCGTTATTAACGTTAACCAGTAACATTCGTCACAGTTCCAGTTGAGTTCCAGTTGAGTTCCGGTATTCTTACATCTCCAAGTACGGATGAAGAATAGGGTCTTTATATTTTTCCAGCAAGATTTAAATTTTTTCTAAACATTTTCTGGAATGTGCGGGTATGGAAAATTTAAAAATGAGTGATAAATTAACCACAGCATTGCAAAAACTAGCTATCAGCCCAATTAAGGCAGACAGACTGGCTATCGAACGCCTAGAAAAACAGTACGGTGCTTCTTTACTAGAAATTACCAATGAGCTTGAAGATTATGCCATCGTTCACCAATCTATTCAAGACCAAAGAGCTAAACCCAAAAATCAGTTGATTATCGTTTGCTGCTATGGCTGTCTTTGGGGCGCAGTTATCGGAATTGCGACGTTATTTATTAAGCCCAGCGTTACTGTGGCGGCGATTGGGTTGGGTTTTACAGCTGGGGTGTCTGGAAAACTACTGGTTCAAAAAGGGGAATAAGTCGAAGTAGTTGAAGATTGCTTTTAATTGTTTAGCTGAACTCTTGGATTCATTGGAGTAAATATGTCTTGGTCGAAATCAATTTCTCTTGATGTTGCTAATAACATTTTTGACGTAATTGGAGTTTCTTTTGAACAGAACGAATTAGAGGGCGGTTACATCGCTAAACATGAAAGTAAAACCTTAAGAAGAGCAACGTTAACTGCTTGCTGTATGGCTGTTTTAACTGACTGGGTAAAAATTAAGGAAAGTTGAATTTATGTCAGACCTATCAATTTTTGTGTTTGAGTCTCAAGAAGTCCGGTTCGTCGGTACAGCAGAGAAACCAGAATGGGTCGCTGCCGATGTCTGTGCAATATTAGACATTGATACTTCCGTTGCTGTCAATGGTAGAAAGCGAACATCAGCAGATGGCAGCGAGTATTTTGATGGAGGATTGGACGTTGATGAAAAGGGTACTGCCATTGTCAGTACCCCTGGTGGAGAGCAAGAAATGCTGACTGTGACTGAGGCAGGGCTTTATCGCCTGATCTTTAAATCTCGTAAACCAGTTGCCAAACGGTTCCAGCGTTGGGTGTTTCACGAAGTCCTCCCATCCCTGCGGCGCACTGGCAGATACGAAATGCCAAAGCTAAACCAGCAACAAAATACCAAACCCACCCTTGATGAACTCGTTAACTTTGGACAAAAAATTCTATCCGGCACAAGACTTAGTGCAGAACTGTAAACTATCACCATCCTTCGAGGTGTACAAGCTTTGTGTCCCGAAATCACCCCAATGGCACAAGAATTGGTCGGAGCAATTCAAGAAATCGTTGCAACTCCCGACCGACATTTGTCTCCAACCGCAATTGGCGAATTATATGCCGAACGCAACGGACTGCCCAAGCCCGTAAAGCCACAAATAGTTAACCGTGTTTTAGAATTTGCTGGTTTGCAGACCAAGGAGGTTCAAATCAAGACTGACACCAATGGTAAACAAAGTCACAAAAATATTTGGCATCTAACCGAAAAAGGTAAGCTGTGGGGAACGGTAACACGAGATAAAGCCCGGACTCACGACAAGATTGTGGAACACGTTCGATGGTTGCCAGATGTTCTTGAGGTGATTGATTTGAGTGTGGAACAGCTTAATTGAGAATCTATATTACAAGCGGTAAGCTCTCGCCATACCGTCAAGCTTATCGCTTTTCTGTTAGAAAGAAAGAATATCTAACTAAATTTTAAATCCTGACTCCTGAATCTGATGAAGATCAATCAATAAAAAATATCATGGACACATCCACAGATTTTTTATTTTTAAACGAAAAAATCTCCACAAATTTTAATCCATAAACAGGTTGGGAAACATTATTAGCATTTTTATTTAGTTAAAACAAAAGCTACAAGGTGAACCCATGAGTTAAGATTACAGTAGTCATTTGCATAGAAGCAAAAACTGCTATGAGCGATAGAGAAACAGTCCTTGAACTTGTGAAGCGCTTGCCGCCAAATGTGTCTCTGCGTGAGATTGTTAGAGAAATTGAGTTTATCGCGGCTGTAAAAGAGGGTTTAGAAGAGATTGACCAAGGACTTGGAGTGTCAATTGAATCTGTTGAGCAGATGATTGAAGCATGGACTACCAAGTAGTTCTTTCTCCCAAAGCTGTGGGGGATTTGGAAGCAATTGTCAAGTATATTGCCTTAAGCAATGCTGAAGCTGCAAGGAAATTGGGTCAGCAACTCCTTGAAAAAAGTAGGGAGTTAAGTCAATTTCCATTCATTGGTCAGAAAGTACCTGAGTTTAACGACCCTAATATTCGTCAGCTTATTCTTAAACCATATCGTGTTGTCTACAGGGTTGAAGAGGAGAAAAAGCGCGTCAGTATCGCTAGATTTTGGCATTCGGCACAAGAGAATCTTGAGCTTTAGAGACACGCAAGTTCCAGTTAAATTCAAATCCTGGATTAAATCCCCACTTCTCACCAAATTCAGCCCGCTAAAATATTAACTTTTAGCGGACTTTAGGAAACTAAATACTGTTGAATTTCAGTTTTTTGACGACGTAGAACAGTGATTGCTTGCTGCTGAATTTGGCGAACTCGTTCTCTACTGACATTCAATTTCTCTCCAATTTGAGCTAAAGTTAGTTCTTGATCGTTCTCTAACCCAAAACGCAAAATTAATACTTCACGTTGCGTCGGTTTGAGTGATTCTAATAAACTATTTATGTCTTGGCGTAAAAGTTCTTTGGTGATATGTTCGTCTGGAGATATGCCCTCATCTGGTAAAAGTTGACTAAGTTCTGTGTCTTGGTTATCTCCAATCTTTACATCTAGAGAAATTGGCTGCTTTGAACTGCTGAGAAAATCCCTAATCTGACTTGGTTGTAAGTCTAAAGTTTCAGCAATTTCTATAACACTGGCTGGACGACCCAGTGTCTGAAATAATTCTCGCTGTACTTTCTTAATTTTGTTGAGTTGTTCGGTGATATGAATTGGCAAGCGTACAGTACGGGATTTCTCTGCGATTGCCCGTGTGATTGACTGCGTAATCCACCAGTATACGTAGGTGGAAAGCTTATAACCGCGATTGGGGTCAAATTTTTCTACACCTCTTTGTAAACCTATTGCCCCTTCTTGCAGCAAATCTAGGAATTCCAGATTGCGATTAGTATATTTTTTGGCAATCGAAACCACCAGACGCAAGTTTGCTGTCACCATTTTTTGTTTGGCTCGTTGCCCAAGATTTTGTATTTGAGCTATTTCCAATTCACTTTTGTCAACATCAACAGCTAATTCGACCATTGTTGGCTCCCTAGCTAGTTGTTGGGTGAGTTCATTTTTTCTTTGCTCAATTGCCATGATTTGCTGTACCTGCCTGCCATAAGCAATTTCTTGGTCTGCGGTTAGCATTGGATAACGACCAATCTCTTGCAAATAGATACGAACCATGTCTGGACTCAGGCTGGACATACGACAAAACTTTTTTGATATTTAGACGAACCTAAAAGTATAAATCAAATCACTGAATTAATTTTCCTGATTTCAACAGCTAAAATATCAACCTGAGATTGCAATAGTTGAATTCAATTTAGAACGTAATCATCCATAACGGTATCCAGTGAGCGCTTACTACACCTCCATCCCAAAGTTATACTTATGCCAGTTTTTGTCATTAAATTTAACTTGTTGAGAATTAATTATGGCGTTACTCAAGTTATTTTGAGAGTTCCTGACTTAACTAGAAAAGTTGGGTAGGGTATGGGGACTAATAGTCTTTGCCGTACACCTTATACCCTGTTCGAGAAAAAGCTATTTGGGGGCAGTAGTCGCGTTGAGTTCCCCCCTTTTCCTTTTTTCCCTCTTGTTTGCACCTTGTGTCACCTTCAATTCTTCTTCTTGCTTACTAGAGTTGACCATTTTCACCAAGTGCTGATTTAGATAACTCTGCGCCGAAATGTACAAACTTTCCCAAATCTCTTGATTGCGGCTGATTTTTGTCCCGACTGTATTTCCTGCTGTTTTCTCCGACACTAAGTATTTACGGAAATAGTTATTCCACAAGTGTTGCAGGAAATCTTCAGCGAATTCGTTAAACGGCAGAATCCATTTATAATCTTTATCTAGAAATACCCGATATGATGCGATTATCGGTAGTGCTAAGTCGGTTGGCGCACCAAACCCGAATGAATACTTGCTGTCAGGCAACAACGTCGTTTTACGTATATCAATTGATGCTAGGTCGTTAGCACCCTTTCTTCTGGGGTTGCTGATATAGTCTTGGATTATTTCGTAGAGTCTTTGCTCTATCCACAGAGCATGAGTCAAGAGAGGCAGTAAGGCGGTTAATCTTTCCCTTTCTGCGTCTGTGATGTTACTTGGAAGACTCATTCCTGCTGGGTGCTTGGTTCGTTTATTGCCGTCGGGGTTGTATTTATTTCTGTCGAGGCAGTAAAGGAGCTTGAGCAAATGGGTGACATTACACTGGGCATTTCTGGGAGCGCCGCTTTGGTTTTGGTAATAAGCGATGCGGAATTTTCTATCTTCCTTCTGTTCTAACTGGGCTAAATACTGCTTGATGAATTTGTAATCACCCCTAGCGTTGACTTTGGAGCGAGAATCTACTGGCGTTGTGGTGTTGGAGGCCAGGGCTATATCCTTAGCCTCGTCTTCCAATAGTCCGATATGGATGGTAATTTTTACTCGGGCTTTGGTTAAATCATATTTGTAATTTTTCGCTTGCTCAAACCCTAATACTGTGTGTCCACCGTTGATAATGCCATCGCTGCCCCCCTCGTTAGCTTCTAAGACTTCTAGCTCTAGTTCAGTTTTGTTCTTGATAGGCTTAACTTTATTGGCTGACAGAACGATTCCACTGTGACGAGAGAAGAATTTTTCGGGTTCGGTTGTCAGTGAGTCGAAGACTTGTCTATAGGTCGCGCTTTTGCGGTTTGGTTCCCTGATGTTCGGTTCTAGGGGTAGGTCTGTGGGGAACGAGTCTACATGAGCAGTGGCGATGATGCAATTGGGGTTGGCTTGAAAATAGTTATCTATCTTGATGTTCCAAGTCTTGGGCATAGTTTGTTTTAGTTAAATTCGTCTTAGGTTTATGGAGTCAGGGATAGGGAAATTGGGCGATGCTCAATTTCATTCCTGGGTATCGGTTGTAGGCGACTGGTAAATTTGACGCAATTGTGAGACACTACTCGCTGTATCTATCCCCTCCAAGATGGCTTCTAGCACACTTACATCTTGGATAGATTCGATTTCGGGTAATAAATTTTGACCTGATTCACTAAATTTGAGCTTTAATCCCAAGGCTATACCTTTTAACAAAGCTTCAAGCTTACCTTTTTCAATACCACTGCGTTCAAAAGAAGTAACATACTGCATACGTTGCTCTGCCTCCAATTGTTCTACTTCAAAAAGAAACTCTCGCTCTAAATCTTGGGGGAGTGTCAACACCCAGTCTACAAAAGCCAACAAGTTTAGAACATCCTCACGTTCAAATCCCTGCTGGTACAGTCTCCGCACTAAACTTAGTTTCTGCTGCTTACGTTGTAACCTGTCGCTAAGAGTTTGTACTGCTGCTAAATGTGCCATCACCACAGTCGCCAAAGGGTTACGGCTGGCTTCTAGCTCAGACTGACGTTGTTGATAGTCTAACAATTTGACAATTGGAAACTGAAACTCTACTTTAGTGCCAAACAACTCGTAACCAAACCGATTTGGTCGCCAGTTTACCTGCTCAT
Source organism: Nostoc sp. CALU 546 (assembly GCF_048836525.1). Taxonomy (NCBI): domain Bacteria; kingdom Bacillati; phylum Cyanobacteriota; class Cyanophyceae; order Nostocales; family Nostocaceae; genus Nostoc; species Nostoc sp. CALU 546. The sequence goes on along the minus strand of NZ_JAWJTF010000127.1, from coordinate 14,746 downwards.
CACCTAGAATTGCCAAGGATGCCACTGATCGCTTATATCTATCGTAGATGCGGTAGTTATAGGTAAACATCCTTTCGCTAAAGTCTGACTCTGACTGGGATTGGATTTCTAAATGTATCAGTATCCAGGATTCTTCGCCACCAATGCGGTATATTTTTACCAGTTTATCTGCAAGTCTTTTCCCTAGTTCGGCATCACGCACTACCTGCTCTAATTCTTTATCCAAGAACTCAGGCTGTCGTGTCCAATCTATTTCCCTATGTGCTTGCGGAAAGAAAAACAGCATGAAATCTTCAAAATAAAGTTGTAGTATCTGTTTCCACGGCGAATCATATTCCGTTTGGGGGTTGACATTGGTCATACTTGTTTCAGAACGAATTCACGCCCCTGATTGTATTACTACTTGTGAGCCAGTGTATGATTTGAGAATTGTGTTGAAGTTGCTTACCAATTAATCTTAATCTGGGAAGTTTTCTTAATCCCACAGATAAATCGAAGAAGAAAATATGTTTAATGTGAATTCATTAGAGTTAAGTAGTTAAACAAAATTAATTACACAAAATTAAGGTACAAAACCCTTATCTAGACTGGAAACTCATGTGTAAATAATTCTGTGCGATTACTTACCTTTTACCAGTTTGAATTAGCTTGGGCGAATGAGCGCACTGCTTCACTCACCCTTGAGACAACAAATCATCCAGCTATGTCTTTACCACTCTTGTAGTTCATCGCTCTGGGTTTCCTCTTGCCTATAGGGACTAATTTCGATTGCTTAGGTGCTTGTGGCGGACGGCATTGCTCACAGTAGAGTGGTCGAACACCAAAGGTTTCTCGTTGTGTGGGTTGTTCGCACTGCTTACATACGAAGTTGAAAACGCGAGTGTGAATTTCCCGCTTGTGCGCTCTGACAGTGTACTCTCGGACATCGATTGTTTTGCTTGCCATTGCTTATTGCAATTAGTAACTTTTTGGATCTTAGCTTTTGCTAAGAAGATTTCAATGCTCTGGGTAAACATAATCACCCGTTTTGTAAATGGGAATTTTCATGGCTACGCCAAAGCCAGAGTGAGAGTTGCAACGACCAAACCCAACTGCAATACCTCACTACATTGAAAAATCACAAACATTTGGAGTTAACTATGGATATCCAAGCTACTCTCACGCTGACGATCCAAGCAGTCGTTATCAGCTTTGTTGCGCTGATGGTTTTCGATTTCATGGATAGTTTGTGGGTTGTACCCTTACCGCCATTCGGATGGCAACCACCAGTTATTGAACAGCCCACAGTTTCCGCAACAGCATCACAACCTATTCCAAGGGCGATCGCATTTGAGAAGATTTCTGACCCCTGGACTCTAGAACCACAATCCCCTCACCATTCTGTTCTTACGCCAGCAGTTATAATCCCTTTCCCCAGACTCCGACTACTCCCACCTGCCTTTCTTTGCAACCGACCAAACCTAAGCGGACTAAAGCAAAATTGTCCACGTCTAAGAAATCTACCTCAACTAGTAGTCTGCCAACCCAAAAATGCGCTTGTGAGGACTAGGGAAAGAGGAAAGGGAAAAGGGGAAAGGATTTAAACCCCTTTTCCCCTTCCCCCTTACCCTTTACCCCGCCAAGTTCCCTTGGCGTACTACTAGTACTAAGCGCCAGTCCACCAAGCCACGCAGGATAACTGGAAAGTACCAAGAAAATTATACTTAACCCGTCTTTACACTTAAACGGCTACGCCAAAGCGAAAGTGATGTATTCATATATATAGATATGGTCAGCCTTATAGCCACGCAAGGAACTCTGTTTGACCTAGAAACAGTTCTGGATTATGGGCAATCAATCCTCAACGTTGCTCAAGAACTCACCAAATCACTGATTGAGCAACGGACTATCTCCACCAGGACAATCCAAGCCCAGATGAATCGCTACTTTCTAGGCACGGCAGCAGAGGGTGCATGGCAGTGGAAAGATGCTTACGAAGCAGTGGAAGTGGCGCAAATATTATATCTGCGTCAAAAAGGTTACAAGCTTTTATTAGAGTCGCCACAAACAGTATTATTAGAATTGGAGAAGTTAGTAGCCCTCTGCCCAACGCAAACACGGCGCAGTGAAGAGTCAGTACAGCTTCAGCAATTCTCGACACCGTTGCCGCTTGCTTATCTGGTAGCCAAAGCAGGATTTATACAAGCTACTGATTTGGTGCTGGAGCCATCAGCCGGGACTGGTTTGTTAGCACAAATGGCTAAACTGCACAGTGCAAGTCTGATGCTCAACGAGCTTGCACCCGATAGATCGAAGATTCTGCGGCGATTATTCTCTGGCACTCCACTATTCTCAGTAAACGCGGAACAAATTAACGACTATCTGGCAGGGCAAACTCAGCCCTCAGTTGTGCTGATGAATCCGCCTTTCTCCGCATCTCCCAAAATCAGCAGTCGCAATCCCGACGCAACAAAAAGGCATATCAACTCGGCATTGCAAAGACTGGCTGACGGTGGACGATTGGTAACAATCACAGCCAATTGGTTCTCTCCGGCTAACCCAAGCTGGCGAGAGACTTTTGTTAGGTGGCACTCAGAAGCACGAGTTTTAATGTCAGTCGGGGTTAACGGCAAGGTTTACTCAAAACATGGGACAACTATCGACACCAGAATCACAGTAATTGATAAAGTCCCGGCTGATAATCACAGGCAAATCCCTTGTATTTCCGAAACTTTGGACTTGCCCGAACTGCTAGCGTTGATTGAGCAATTACCTAAGCGATCTTTGTGGGAACGCTCAGAAAAAGTCAAAGCTGCTGCGAAGGCAATTGTCGTTCAATTACCAAAACGTACTACAGTTGCACAACCAGAAACAGTTTCCTCTCTTCCAGACGACATAGTAGTGTTGGAATACGAAGTCGTCGAGTGGTCTGCTACTGAAGGACTCAAAGACACCCTATATGAAACCTATCGCCCACAGCGAATCCGAATAAAGGACGCTTTACCTCATCCCTCGCTGCTTTGTGAGAGTGCAGCCCTAGCACTTGTCTCGCCACCAGCACCAAATTACAAACCGCATCTTCCTAGCAACATTATCACACAAGGCTTGTTGTCAGAGGCACAACTTGAAAGCGTTATTTACGCAGGTCAGGCGCACTGTGAATTTCTGTCTGGGTCTTATATTGTGGATGATTCATGGGATAATGTGACTGTAGCAGCAAATAGCTCAGAAAATGCTGTAAAATTTCGTCGTGGCTGGTTCTTAGGCGATGGGACGGGTGCTGGAAAAGGAAGACAGTGTGCAGGAATCATCCTCGACAATTGGTGTCAGGGGCGAAGAAAAGCAATCTGGGTATCCAAAAGTTCTGCCTTAATTGAAGATGCCCGTAGAGACTGGTGTGCGCTCGGAGGTAGTGAGAAAGATATCATTGACCTGAGCAACATTAAGCTTGGCGATCCTATTCCCTTCACCCAAGGCATTCTGTTCTGCACGTACTCTACTCTACGTTCTCAAAAGAATGGTAAAAGTCGGCTTAAGCAAATCGTTGAGTGGGCAGGCAAGGACTTTGAGGGTGCTATCTCCTTTGACGAGTGCCACAGCATGGGTAACGCAATGGCACAAGAGGGCAAACTTGGTATGCTTGCAGCATCCCAGCAAGGTATTGTTGGGCTGCGGTTGCAAAACGCATTACCGCAGGCACGGGTTATCTACGTTTCTGCTACTGGAGCGACGAAGGTTTCCAACCTATCTTATGCCAATCGCCTGGGGCTTTGGCAGACTGGAGATTTCCCGTTTACCTCCCGTGAGGATTTTGTAGAATCCATTGAGGGCGGTGGTATCGCCGCGATGGAAGTGGTCGCCAGGGATCTCAAGGCTTTGGGGCTCTATCTGGCGCGGAGCCTTTCATTCGAGGGAGTTGAGTATCAAACTCTCTACATTGATTTAACGCCGAGGCAGGAACGGAGCTATAACAGCTATTCCGATGCTTTTCAAGTTATTCACCATAATTTAGACAAAGCCCTGGAAGCTTGTAATATCTCTGGTGACAAAACTTACAACCGTGCTGCAAAGATGTCTGCTAAGTCGCAGTTTGAAAGCCATAAACAGAGATTCTTCAATCATCTGCTGACCGGGATGAAATGCCCTACCCTGATCAAAGCGATTGAGCAGGATTTAGTCCAAGGTCTTGCTGTTGTCATTCAAATAGTTTCGACTAATGAAGAACTTTTGAAACGACGACTTGATGAAGTTACGGCTGACGAATGGAAGGATCTCAATCTTGACTTGACCCCACGGGAATACGTTATGGATTACCTGATGAGTGCTTTCCCCATTCATCTGCATTCCATTCATTCTGGCGTTGATGGAGAAGAAAGATCCGAGCCAGTCTTTGACGCTGATGGCTCTCCAGTTATTTCTATTGAAGCTGTAGCCTTGAGAGATGCCTTAGTCGATAAGTTAGCATGTCTTGATCCAATCCCTGGCGCATTAGAACAATTGCTGTGGCATTTTGGTCACAAGCAAATTGCCGAAGTAACTGGTCGCAGCAAGCGAGTTCTCAAAGATGAATCTGGACGTTTGTTTGTGGATTCACGCGGTGGTGGCGCGAATATTGCTGAAACTGCTGCGTTTATGCAGGGAGACAAACAAATCCTCATCTTCAGTGACGCTGGTGGTACGGGTCGCAGCTATCACGCTGACCTCAACGCTGTGAATAGGAGACGGCGATCGCATTATTTGTTGGAAGCCGGCTGGAGAGCAGACAATGCAATTCAAGGGCTTGGACGATCGCACAGAACCAACCAAGCATCTGCGCCCGTGTTCAGACCAGTCACGACGAACGTTATAGGTGAACGCCGATTCATCAGCACTATTGCTCGACGGCTGGATAGCTTGGGCGCACTCACAAGGGGGCAAAGGCAAACCGGAGGCAATGGGATATTTGAGGCTAAGGATAATCTGGAATCGAACTATGCAGAACACGCCCTGTATGAATTATTCAGACAAATATACCAAGGTCGATTTTATGAAGTGCCACTAGGGACTTTTGAGCAAATGACTGGACTGTGCTTAACCTCTCATGAAGGCGGGATGAAAATCGATCTCCCACCCCTGCGTCAATTCCTCAATCGACTTCTGGCTTTACGCATTGATATGCAAAATATCATTTTCGAGCGTTTTGAGTTGTTGCTAAGTCAGCAGATTGAAGCAGCGATCGCTGCTGGTGTCTATGAAATGGGGGTGGAGACTTTACGGGCTGAACGCTTTACTGTTGAGAGCCAGGAAGCTGTATATACTCATGCTCAAACTGGTAGCGTCACCAATTACTTGAAAGTGGAACGCATTCAGAAAAACAACATCAAAACGGCTATTGAGATGTTGGAGTTTGCCACTCAATATCAAGGACGGCTCATGATCAACTCCAAGTCAGGCAATGCTGCTGTGTCAATTCCGACACATAGTATCTATGACGCTGATGGTGGTGTTGTACCAAGAGTGTTACTCGTCCGTCCCCAAAAAGAAACCCGTATACCAGTCAAGGATTTAGAATCTTCCACTTGGAAAGCGGTTTGTGTCGATGCGTTCGTCGCAGGGTGGTCTACTGAAGTAGACGCATTGCCCAAGTTCACTACCGATTATCTGCACTTAGTCACCGGTATTTTGTTGCCCATTTGGAAAATCTTGCCGCAGCACAATAGCCGAGTCTTCCGCTTGCAAACCAGCGATGGACAAAAGATTCTCGGTCGGGTAGTAAATGCTCAGGATATCCAGTCGGTGGCTGAACAACTCGGACTCAAGAACAAGCTATTAAGCCCACAGGAGTTAGTCTCTTTAGTGCTAAACGAAGGCTATTCCCAGCAGTTACCGGGTGGCGTAACTTTACGGCGTTCTTATATTGCCGCAGAACCTCGTATAGAGTTGGTTAATGCTATCTCACTGGCAGAGCGGCTTTTAGCTGCTGGATGTTTCACCGAGATCATCAACTGGAAAAAGCGGGTATTCATTCCGGTTTCAGACAAAGCCCCAGCTATTCTAGCGGCTGTGATTGAAATCTTGGGATAATTCCCAACTTCAAAGGCCCAGGTATTTAATCTGGGTCTTTTTTACCCTTAAAAAAAATAATAAGCTCTTTTTTTTATTTAATCGCGATAACGCGAGTTTGCTATAACGCTAGTTTCGGATAACGCGACATTGTTATAATACAAACTCGTTATCAAAACTGAAAAATTGTTGTACGGTAAGGATCTTACTTCTCTAGTAGCACTATTAGCCTACTTGCTAAATCGCGATAACGCGAGTTTGCTATAACGCTAGTTTCGGATAACGCGACATTACTATAATGCGAAGTCGCTATAAAAATTTGCTGGTTATTGAGGACACTTACATGAGCCATGAAGTAACAGCACGAAAAACTAAAGTGATTGCAGTGGGCAATCAAAAGGGAGGAGTTGCAAAAACTAGTAACCTGATTCATATTGCAACTGCTTTAGGTGAAATGGGAAGGCGATGCCTAATATTCGATTTAGATATGAACCAGGGAGCTACCCGGCATTTAGGAATTCCTAGCGAAAGCTTCCTTGGTACTTTTGAAGTTTTGACTGGGGAAGAAGAACCAACAGATGTAATCATTACCCCTGATGATGGAGTAGAGTTACCTAAAAATATTCATTTGATTGCAGCTCGTCGAAATCTAGAAAAGATAGATCAAGCACTCGCAGCTAGAGATAAGTTTTTGGTTACTCAAGATGTTTTGATTAATCCTTTACGCAAGCTTGCTGGAATGTATGATTACATCTTTCTTGATACAGCGCCTAATGCAACTACACCAACAATTGCAGCCTATAAGTCGGCTGACTGGTTTATTCTTTCAGCCACTCCTGACCCATTTGCGATCGCAGGACTTAATGATGCTTTAACTGATATTCAAGGCGCTCAACGTTACGGCAACCCGAATTTACGTTTGTTAGGAGTAATTCTTTGTTGTGTAGATAGCAGAACTATATTAGCTAGTTCTCTAACTGAATATGTCGAGAAACTTTTTTCTGATGGTAGTAAGTCTTTAAAATTTGATACACTCATCAGCCGTTCTACGGTTGTACCTCAGTCCCAAAAGTTAGGGAAGACAATTTTCCAAACTGCACCAAACCACAAAGTCACAAACCAATATCGTAAGCTGGCTAAGGAAATAGAAGCTCGTATTGCTGAGTTTGAAGAACCAGTTACAACATCTACTATAAAATCTGCTGTTTCAACAAAGCGAGGCAAAAAGTAGTTACCAATGGCTAAACGTGTTTCAGGAAATGAAAAACCCTACCGCCCAGTAGACGAAGCATTGGTACGGTCTGTTCTCAGGGGTTCAGATTCAGAGGAAACAACTTCAGTTTCAGATAATACTGCTACTGCATCTGTGAGAGATTCAACTTTATCGGAGCCAATAACTCCTGACCCTCAACAATCTCCACCTATACAACCTGCACCAGTAATCGAAAAATTAAGCCGAGAGAAGCGGGTACTTTTGACTAAATCTGAGGAAAGAGAAATTGAACGATTCGTCTCTCGCCTTGCCGAGGAACTAGAAACTCCTCTCAAACTTAGTCATGTATTAAGGTCTTGTATGACAATTCTTCGACACGCGCAGAAAGAGATTATTGCACAAGCTAGTCACTCAGAAAAGCTAGAGCGTCCACCAAATGGTGATCCAGTAGCTCTGGCTGAGTTTGAGTACAAGCTTGCACAAATCATCTCAGATGCTCTTTCTAAAACACCACCACTCGATTGATACTCACCGTTAACTAATCATCGCGATAACGCGATATAGAGTGAAAGCTAGATCACTTACTATTCCCAGTATTACGCCCAAAAAGGTTAACCTCTCGTTACTTAATCATCGCGATAACGCGATATAGGATAAAAGCCGGATCACTCCCTATTCCCAGTATTACGCTCAAAAGGCTTAACCTCTCGTTACTTAATCATCGCGATAACGCGATATAGGATAAAAGCCGGATCACTCGCTATTTTCAGTATTACGCTCAAAAGGGTTTACCTATTGTTACTCAATCATCGCGATAACGCGATATAGGATAAAAGCCGGATCACTTACTATTCCCAGTATTATGCTCAAAAGGGTTAACCTCTCGTTACTTAATCATCGCGATAACGCGATATAGGATGAAAGCTAGCTAGTATTGTAAAGGAAATTACTTTTAATTGATATTTTAAAGGCAGAATGGAATCTACTAAGCGACCACCCAAGCCAACAAAAACTGATTAAGCACATCCCTGCGGCTTTTGATTCGTTATATGGGAAGATTTTAAAAATTGCTCATGGGGTATATATAGCCCCCATATATACCCCAACAATAGCTCACGACTTTGGTGACATTTTGACACCTATATAGGGTATATATAGGTGCTAAATGGGGTACATTTGACTGGTTAACATTTTGTACCCCATTTAGCCCCCAAGGGGTTATGATAAGCTCTTGAGATTAGGCAAAAAAGGGGAAGTTATTTTATTCTTCTTTCTCTTGCTCTTGCAGATCACTTCAACAGATAATTTTCACAAATCAAAGCGTATTACCTTGGAGCAGATGTCAAACATTCACACGGCGCAAAAAATTTTTCCTGCGGGTTTCGATAACGGTTACGGAAGTCTCAAACTTTTAGTCGAAGGATTTGAAGTAATTCGTGTGCCGAGTTATATTTCCACATCTGAGATGGAAGATGTTCCAGGACGTGTAGTTTTTAACGGTACTGCTTACACCGTTGGAGAGTCTGCTTACCGTACAGGAAATTATTTTGACCGCAACACAGACAATAATGAAAATAAAGTCAATAATGCGTTGTTGACTTTGTTGGGTGCATTGGCACATCTCCCACACCGTAGGGCTTGGCACTTAAAATTAGTCGTTAGCTTACATGATGTTGGTCTGGCTGAAGAATTGCAAAAAGTACTCAATGGAGAATATCAGCCAATACTTGCTGGCAAGCAATCAGACGTGAAAGTAGAAGTGCTTAAAGTTGTACTAGAGGGGATGGGTGCATTGTTTGGGCATCCACTACCCAAAAAGCTAACTATTTTAGACTTTGGCAATGGTACGACCCTGTATTCTCGTTACAACCGGGGTCAGCGAGAAGTTCACACTGCTTACCCTATCGGTGTAGAAGTTCTCATCGATGATATTTCCCAAAAAATGAAACATTTGAATGGCGGAAAAATCGGGGATGCCTCCAAAATCCGATTTTGTCTGGAGATGGGGCATACCCGATACAGCCGTGACATCGATATCAAAGATATATACAGCGCTTGTTTGAAAGATTGGTATGAAAAATACTTGAAGAAAGTGGTGAATCTGACACTTGATGCCAAGCACCAGGGGGATGAAATCTGGGCGATTGGTGGAGGCTGCCTCTTACCAGGATTTAAGAAGCTGTTGGAGAAAAACGGCTTCAAAATCCTGGGCAATCCGGTAGAAGCCAATGTCTCTGGGCTTTTAGAAATGGCAAAAACCATTTCTGCCAAGAACCCAACTACTACATCTATTAAGTGATCGCAATGGCAGACAAACTTGACTTAACCCCAGAAAAAGTTCGGATCAAAGATAGCTACCGTGAGCGGATATTTGCCGAATCACAGCAACTAGGCAAGAGTTACCTGGAGACGCTTTACTTTATTATTGATTGCTATTTTGCTTTCAGAAAGGGTGCATTTCCCACACAACAAGTAGCTTTCACGCCGACTAATACAGAAGATAACAAAGCCTCATCTTGGAGTTCAACTCCCTTTACAGAGGAGGAAGAAGAAGATTCTTCAGGGGAAACATTCAGCCTTGATTTTGATTTGTAACCGTCAAAGGAAGTTGGCAACGATGAAGAGTGCTGAGTTCCAAGTGCTGTACATGGATAGCGGGGCGTTTAGTCTGTGCTGAATTGAAAGACCGCCCACCAAAAGCGGGTATCAACCTTCTCTCGATTGTTGATTCCGCTTGACTTCGGGCGGGGCTTTTACGCCCTGTGCGGAAGTACTCAGTACTTCTTAAATTTACTCGCTTGCCGAGGCACTCAGCACTGAGTGGGTAAAAAAGGGGAATTAGCCTGTGCCATTCCATCAGTGAAAGCTAATTCATCAGCGTAGGCGTAGCCCGCCGCAGGCATCGCTTACGGTCGATTAATAAGCCAACAACGCTATCAAGCTCAATTGCTACTTGCACGCGGAAGATTATTTTTTCGGCACAGAAATATTCAATGCCATTTTAACCCGTGCAAAAAGTTGAGGCAGATATTTATAGAATCGCCCATCTCGCAGAAAAATTGCATCGATGGTACAGCTACCACAGTGTTCTCCAGGGGGAGGAACTGCAACCGATAGTACAGATGCGTCTGAAACACCAGCCCAGGGTAAGTGTCCGACAGGAGCTTGCAGTGAATAATTGAGTTCGGATTCATTCAGCCAGTCGCTGCTAATAAAATCGTTTTCGGTTCGAGGAACTTTGAGTTTCCAACCGACGCGATCGCCAAAGGTATTGGCAGCAGTTTCTTCTTTGTTCGGATGAGATGCTATTACCTTTTGCCAAATCTTTGCTTGGACACTGAGTCCAAACCGTCCATCACTAGCTACTAACCAAGCTCGATCAATCTCTTGAATTAAATCTAGAGGTATAGTGGCAGCGTTCGGTACAAAGAGGTCTTTTTGAGGTGATAAAAGACGGCGGGTTTCTTGATCGGCAGCACTCCAGTTTTTAGAATTGAGGAACTGCTGGAGTTTTGCTGTTGCTTTGGTTGTAGTTGTTCCACTACCAGCAGAATTTTTAGTTGCGATATGTCGCTCTAACAAATTAATGATTTGGGTTTTATTAAGTTGCCGAGCTAAGTTTAGAGCAGTCTTACCTTGCTTATCTTTGAGGTCAACCCTAGCATTTTTACTAAGAAATAGTGTTACCAATTCCGGGCCAAAGAAACTTTGTTCCTCCAATACTGCTTGGTGCAGAGGTGTTCTTCCTAAGTTATCTTGAACATTTAAATCTGCATTAGCCGCAACCAGTTGTCGAGCCACTTCTAGGTTGACATCATACAGAGGGGTTTTACCTTGAGCATCTCGTAGGTTAACTTGCGCTTTTCGAGCCAATAGCAATTTTACTAGAGCGGGTTGGAAACGATGAATGTGGAGCGGAGTTTGCCCCTGACGATTGCGTAAATTAACATTAACTCCCCCATCTAGCAGGAGTTTTAGTACTGCTGGTTCCAAACTGCTAGAGTGAATCACAGCCCCTTCACGATTTTGGATAGTTAGATCTGCGCCTGCAAGGATTAGTTTTTTGGCAACTTCTACATTTGATGCTCCGTAGTGTAGTGGTGTCCAGTTCTGAGTGCTACGAGCATTTATATCCCCACCACGACTAATTAATAGCTCCGTGATATCAGCTTTTCCGGAATTGGCAGCAAAATGTAACGGTGTCATTTGCTCTTGATTTTTAGCATTAACCTTAGCACCCCGATCTATCAAAAGTTTGATTACAGTAGCGCTTTTCTGTCCAAAAAGATTATGGAGTGGGGTATTACCATTTTGGTTGCGGACATTCACTTTTGCTCCTCTACTCAGAAGTAATCGCGCATTTTTCTCAGATTTTCCTAAATAATGTAGAGGAGTATCCCCTTTCCCATCCTTAGCATTTACATTCACCCCAGTTTGGATTAAACGCTCAACCAGTGCTTCGTCTGTGGATAGTAAAAAGTTGAGCGGTAGCCACTTTTCACCAAAAATATCACAGGGTTGATTCAGATTACCTCCTTTGGCGATCGCCCCACCTAATGCTACAGATAAATCGGAATTATTCCCAAAAGGGCTAAATTTCTCCGATAATATTTTGCAAAAAGGAGAGATGGAACTAGAGGTTTTTTCTGGTGTCTGAGATTTAACGGTAAGCAGCATTATTACTACTATACCCAAAGTAGTAATGGAAATCAGAAAAATTGTCTTGAAGAGAGAAAGAGATGATTTGTAGTTAAATTTTGCCACTATCTGTGATTTCCTTATTTCCTCTAAAAAACTTCGTAATTATTAGTGCAGTTATCCCAAAAACTCCAATTGTGACGAGGACAGAGGAGGAAAATTAGACATTATCAAAGGATTCGATGCGACTTTCTGTAATCTCTCCGTTTTGATAATAATAGTTTTTGGCGAATGCATATCCCAGGATGCCATATTTGTGATTATATGGAACGTTTACATCTGCACCTTCGGTTATTCCGTTTAATGTCTGCGACCCCATGTAAGCAAATTTTCCTAATAAAATATAACTTGATAATATCGAAGTAAATATCAACATTGCGATAGAAATTGCTTTTATATTTTTACTCATACAAAGTATTAATAGAGCAAAGCAAATTACATAATGGATAAGACTCTTAGTTTAATAATTTAGTTGCCGACTTATAAATATTCGTGATCGCAAGATGGTTTGAGAACTAAAATGCTGAGTGTCATCTAAGGCTACCAACAGATGCCCACCCAGATAATCATAGGGTTTTAAATATCCATCCCTCTGCAATCTACGGTAAATCCAGGTGAACACACAAAATAATTCACTTGCTGTAATTTCATCCAGAATGTTGCTCTCTTTGCAGTGTTGTCGGAATTTGCTTCAAACCAAACAAGCTTTGGGCATTATCTTGCCCACAACGGCTATGTATTTGACGCTGGTGTTCCTTCCAAGAACGATTCGCACTGCATGAAAACTACTGAGAAATCCGCCAGCACAGTATCTTTTGGAAGTGTTGCTGACATTAATTGAGGTCATTGGTTCATTAGAAGTTGCCTTGCAAATTGTCAATGGTGATCGCACCATTAGTAAAACTCAAGCAGAAGCACTTGCGGGATGAAATGGCACTTTTATTGCTTAAAAAGGCTATTTAGGATAAATCTATCTCTGTAAGTCTATTTGTTGCGTTTGAGATTTAGCTAATATTTTATCAATTTGAGTATTAACATCCTCAAAAGTTTGTAATATCTGTGGAGTTAGTTTATTAGTCTGTACCTGACCAGATTGCAAGTTTAAAATTATCTCCCCATTTTTCTGCGAAATAGTTAAATCTCTCTGCTGGGTATTGAAAGCCAAGTCATAAATTTTCCCTTGGACTTGAGTACCATTTTCATTAGACTTACCCCAGACCATGCCAATCCTTTGAGCAATTTGAGTCAGCCGACTGATGGCTTCAAGCTCAAATTTATCTTTATTCATTACTGTCAACGCTTCGGCTGATAATTGCTCACCAGCTTTAAACCCATAAGCCACTTCTACAATGCGTTTTTTGTAATTTTCCGACTTCCCTAACTTATCTGCGGCATTGTACCAATTTCTCAAGTCGTCAATAGTAACTGTCGGGGGCTTCTCTACACCTAGAGGTTCGGTTTTCACACTATTACTAATGTCTGGTGTAGAAGGAGTCGTGGAGAGTAATGGAGTTATAGATTGGTTAGGTGGGGATTGTGCTGTTTGTTCTGGTGGTTTCAAAAACTGTGGTCGTGTGGCGAGAGAGTTAACTTTTTGCTGATACTCAAGAGTAGATTCAATCACAGCCCCAAATTTCTTGGTCATGCTCGACAAAGTTTTGGGGGGAATTGAACTACTGACTAAGTTAAATACCGCTAGACCTTTTTTAGTTTCCCTGATAACATCTTCTATTGGTACTTGTTGACATTCAACTTTTTGAGCAGTTAACCATTTTGTAACAGTCTCAGCTTTCTGGTTATCAACAGCCAAACCCATGACTCCAAGTTTTTTGTTTTCTTGGGTAGAAAATAAGAAAGTAGGACGCTCTTTAATATGATGTAGAATTTTCGCACTATTCTCAATCATCTCCTGTTGTTGAGGATTAACTGATTGAGTCCCAAAAGCCTGAAATTCTTTTGTCCACTTCTGGGGATGTTCAACGGTATTAGGGTCAATTTGAGCGCAAATAACAGAAAAATTACTTTGAAGGATCGCGGGCGCGGGTGTAAGTTGTCCGGTTTTGAGTAGCCCAAGTTCTCTAAGCGCGTCTTTATCTTTTTTAAAGTGCAACACTCCCAGGGGTTCACCATTCAAAAATACAGCATCTCTAGTTTTAGAAGCTGAGGTTTCGATAGTCAGTTTCCGGTAATCTTGATCATTGAATGTCTGACCAGAAAAATCATAAAAGTTAATTTTATTAATTTTCAGGAGATTACCATTGGGAGATTCACCCAGGACAAACGCCTGATCTCCAGTTTCGGAGATAGACGTGAGTTTCAACTTTAAGGGATTACCGTTCTTGAGATAATCAACAGCTTTTAACTGTTGGGCAGAATCACTGTCTAACTCACCCAGAGTCAAAGCATCAATTTTGATTTTCACTGTTTTGTCAGTCACCGGCACAGTGCCAAATTCTAGGTTGACCGATTCGGCATTAAAAACAAGTCCTGCATAAGAGAAGTTCTTGAGTTCACGGATAGTAATTTCAACCGGCTCGTTTCCTGGCAGTCCAATAGTTGCTTTGGCAGTAGCAGGTTCTACCCCAACGAAACTAGCTTGCGCTTTCGTACCAATGGGAAGCTGTGCGGTTCTGGTTCCTAACATGGCGAATTCCTTGTATTCGCCGTCACTATCCTGGACAAATAACAATCTGGAAACATGGCGCTCATGCCCAACTGGGTGGTGAGAGGCTCTGATTTCTATCGGGTGTTTTTCGGTGGGATTCCAATCTCGACCCAAAAATTGATTCGCTTCATTCAAAAGTGTGACTAACT